>RFJU01000106.1 GCA_003694805.1 Candidatus Woesearchaeota archaeon
GAGGGGTATGGCAGACACGTTCACGTCCTCGCGCTCGCCGCACCCCTCACTCGCTGATTGCAAAGACCCGCACCAATGCAGCGCCTTCACCCTCGAAAAAAGGGCTTCTTTTGTAAGGGTGGTGTTGCCTTCGACATAGAGTGTTTGCGTGTATGTTTTTTCTCTTCGTACGCATTGCTTTCTCACATCGTTGAGCTTTGCAAGCAAGGAATCAAGGGTGACTGTTTGAAAGGACGAGTCCGGTTCTGAGAGGAGGGCTGTGCGAAAGCTTCGGTATGTTTTGAGGTAGTCCCAGTCGGAGATAAACCCGAAGATGAGTGAGCCTATGATGAAGGCAAAGAGGATGTAGACGAGGAGTTCGACGGTGTTCATGGATACAACTTAGGGCAGCACTGGCGGGAGGGTGTGTGTTACTTTGTAGATGAGGAGGCCAACGGCGAAGAGGGCGAGGAGGATTCCGATGACTGTGAAGATGGTTCGAGTCATGGCTTTGGTAATGAGAATGTTGATTTATAAGTGTTTTTGTTTCCTTTTCAAAGGGAGGCGTTTCACCCTGCGGCGACGTTGAATACCGCGAATGCAAGAAGACTGACTGTGAAGACGACAACGGCGATGATGACCATGACCCAGAAGAGATTTTTTTGGAGGTGGAGTGTTACGTTGCTTGCGACTTCGCCAACTTTTTTGTCGATGGCTTCGACCATGCCGTTGTGGTAGGCGACGAGGTTGTTGTTGAGGTTGGTAACGTTTTTGTTGAAGACGTCTACTTTGGCGAGGAAGTCCGCCAACCAGGATTTGTCGAGCTTGTCGAGCTGGTCTATGATGCGTTTGAGGTTTTCAACGCTTTCTGAGAGTGCTGCTTTTTCTTGGGGGAAGCGGTCAAGCTCCTTCACCATTGTTTGGAACGTGGCTTGGAGCTTTTGAACTTGTTGCGTGACGGCTTCCGTGACTTCGCTTGTTGCTGAGGCCTGAACTTGCTCGATGCGTTTGAGGTATTGGAGGGCTTCAGCTGTTTGTTTCTTGATGATGGCTTCGCCTGGCGTAATGGCGGCGTTGGGGTCTTGGATGAGTTTTTGGTTGAGAACTTCAACGTTTGTTGCAAGGATTTTGATTTGTTGCTCAATCGATTCTTGCAGTTGGCGTTGCTTTTTTGCTCCGAGAAGGTCTACCACGTCCTCTCCCCTCTTTTTCCCTTCCAGCACCGTTCGCGTCTTCCGCGCCTCTTCTTCCGTCGTTTGTGCGCTGGTATTCGGTGTTCCTGTCGGCTTCGAATCCGTTGTGTAGTTTCTGTATTGTGCTGGTTATGTTTCTTTCGTTCGGGCCAGATATATAAACGTTTCTATTGGTTGCGTTTGTTGGTCGTGTGGCGTGCGTGTGTGGTGGTCTTCTTCGTTCTTCGTGCTTCGTTATGCGTGATTCGCCTTGCAAGCACCTTGCAAGCCAGGCAGTATTTACTATTCGTTTATGGTTAAAAAGGTTTTTATAGCGTTTTTTTGGTTAGGGTTTTCAGTGCCCGGCGCTCTTAGTTGCTGGACGGTTGATTTTGCACAGGCAGGAGTTGAGAATCACTTTGAGGAAGACGTAATGATAGGTTTCGTGTTGCGGGTGAGATCGCGCCTTTCCTGGCGGTGTGTCGCGTGTCGGCTTGAGGACGTTGGTTGGAGGTTGATGGTGTGCTTCTAAACGAAGAGCAGGAAATCATCAGCATTGACGTTGAGAAAGAAGCCCCTGGAACGATGGGCTCGATTCAGCTCTCTGATGAGTACGAGCGGTTTTTGCGTGGGAAACAGTTCGATCGCGTGCGTATTAAGACAAAGTTGTTTACGAAGGAGTACGACAGCAGGAGGCGCCTCTTGCACATTGAGCCGTTCTTCATTGACGTTCGTATTGGGACGGTGACCGAGCCACACCGCGTGGTGCAGAGTTACACGCTGAGTACCGGGGCGCACGTGCGCATTTTGGAGCGGTTGGAAAACGTCGGGTACATTTATTATATTCGCATTCCGGAAATGAACGTGACGTTTCAGCAGCTTGCTGAGATGTATGAGGAAGTTGAAGAGTTCAAAAGGACTGGCGAGACGGACAATGACTACATCAAGCGGTGGTATCTCGAGTATGGGATTTTGGAGCATTTGCTCTTTGATGAAAAGGTGCTTGAAATCAATATCAACCCGCCCGCGTACAAGACGCCCATTCGCATTGTTCATGCTGACTTTGACGAGTGCACTTCAAACATTTATCCTAGCGATGATTTATTGAATTACTTGACGACTCGGCTGAAGATTTCTACGGGGCGGCCGATTAACAAAGCCAAGCCGCAGCTTGACGGAGAGATTTCCATTAAGAACCACAAAGGCAGGGTCGCTGCGATTGTGAGTCCGTTCTCCGTTTTCGGGACGGGGTTTAGTATTCGAAGCCATCGCGAGCATCCGTGGACGCTGCCGTTGTTCATGGAGAAAAAGGCGTTGAATAGTTGGTTTTGCGGCGTCTTAAGCCTTGCCATTTCTCACGGGCGGTCTTTTCTTTCTGCAGGGCCGAGGGGGTCTGGAAAGACGTCGCTTCTCGGCGCGCTTATTTTAGAGATTTTGCCGAAATACCGCATTATCACGATTGAGGATACGCAGGAGCTACCTATTGAGTCGTATAAGGCGCTCGGGTACGATCTCCTCCCGCTCAAGGTGCGCTCTGCCTTGCTCGAGCACGGGTTGGAAATGCCTTTCGACACTGGCTTGCGAACGACGCTGCGTTTGGGCGACAGCGTGCTCATTATTGGGGAGATCCGTTCAAAAGAGGCGAAGGTCCTCTACGAGGCTATGCGCGTGGGTGCTATGAGCAACGTTGTTGCAGGAACGATTCACGGCGACAGCCCGTACGGCGTCTTTGATCGTGTTGTGAACGACCTTGGCGTGCCGAAGGGGTCGTTTAAGGTTACTGACTTGATTATTACGATGAACCAGATTAAGAGCCCGTCAGGGCTCAAGCGCGTGCGGCGTGTGCTGTCTGTGACAGAAGTGCTCAAGCACTGGCAGGATGAGCCTGAGTTTTTGGATTTGCTCGTGTACGATCCAAAAAAGGACGAGCTCGTCCCGACAGACGCGTTCTTGAATGGGAAGTCCGTCTTCATTCAGGAAATTTTGAAGCGGAGTCAGGGGTATAAGAATTACCAGAGCGTTATTGAAGATATCAAGTTACGGGGCTGGGCGAAGGAGACGCATCTTCGGTTGGCTCCTGACTCGTCATTTCTTGAGGCGCCGTTCATTTCTAAAGCGAACATTTTGTTTACGTTGCTCTCGGAGAATTTGTTGCCGCTCAGTTCGCCGGAGCGCCTCGAGATGTTTAAGAAAGAGTTCACGAGGAGAATGGAGCTGTTATTTCATAAAGAGCAGGAGAGGCAGTAATGGATGGCGCTCGATTTTGTTTACGAGTTAGGGTTGGCATCTCCGCTGAAGTTCTCAATAGGGTACGTTGATAAACGGCTCAAGTTTGTTGAGTATAAATACGATTCGAGAGCGATTACGGGAGCGAGCGTTGGGGTTCTTGCCTTGTGCGTTATTCTTGCCTTGTTTGGTGCGACGATTAGCAACTTCTTTGTGTATTTCTTCTTTTTTGCAGGGGTTATCTTGAGCTTGACGTTCTACATTTATCCTGTGAACATTGTTTACAGCCAGCGACTTATCGAGTACACAGAAGAGATGCTGAAAGCCATTATGCGCATTGCTACCTTCATTCAGATGAACCAATCCATGGAGTATGCGGTGTTGAACACGACCAAGGAGCTTCGCGGCACGCTTAAGACGCAATTCCAGGACATAACTAATCAGCTGCGACTGCGCAAGAAGAACACGCTGGGAGAAGTTATTGAGGAATACACGCCAATTTGGAATGCCATAAATCCTGATTTTATCAAATCGTTCAAATTGCTTGAGACTGCCTCGCTCTCGACAGAGGAGGACAAGGCCAAGATCATTGATGAAGTGTTGGAAACCCTTATCATTAGCTACCACACGGCGGGGAAGCGGTTTGCAGAGGACTTGTCCAATAAAGCAAAGACGCTCATCGCTGTTGGGGTGCTTTTTCCCATCATTTCTCTTATGCTCCTCCCTCTTGTTTCCGTATTCTTGCCGACACTTATTCAGGGAACGTTGATTACGTTCGTGTACGACGTCGCGTTTCCAACGTTTATTCTGCTCATGGCGCTGGACTTCTCTTCAAGGCGTATTCAGGTGAACACGATTAACTTAAAGGAGAGCCCGTTTTACAAGCCGCTTCCCAAGCCACTCTTCATTGTGGCAGCAGGAATCGTTGTGATTTTTGCGATTCCTGGAATTCTTCAGCTCATTTCAATTGATCCAACGAATATGAAGCGAGAGTATTTGTTTCCTTCCATCTTTTTCGTTTGGCTCTTGGGCATGGGGGTGGCGACGGGCATTTTAATTATCACGTATAACTACGTTCGAAAGCACGCGTCTCTTTGGCATGAAGTTGACGAGACCGAGCGGGACTTGCCGCACCTTCTTCAAACGTTCTCTACGTACTTGACGTTGAACATGTCAGTAGAGAGCATCTTGCCTGAGGTGGTTGATGACTACAAGACTCACGGGTTCGGCAGCCACCCCATTGTTAAGTTCTTTAGCATGTTGGTTCACAAGCTGAAGGTTTCTAAGATGACCGTTCTTGAGCTCACACATGATCTCTTGCCAAAGATTTGTCCTTCGAGGAAGTTGACAAATATTTTGTCCAATATCATTTCTTTCACAGACATATCTCAAGAGAGCGCTGCTCAGGCAACGAAGATGATCCGCAAGCAGACGATTTCCATCTACGAGCTTGACGACTACATCAAGACGTTGCTTGCTGAAACAGTAGCGCTTATTAATGTGACAACTGCGTTTCTGGCTCCGATTCTCTCGGCAGCGGCTGTGCTAATGAGCCTTGCCATTGTCAAGTCGCTAACGTTCATTTCTAGTGTGCTGGAGGGGATTCAGAAGTCGTTCGGGAGCAGTGATAGCCAGATTACGAAGTTGCAGCTTGTCAATATTGAGGAGATTATTGCGCCGACGATTTTGACCGTTGTTGTTTCCATCTATCTTCTTGAGATGATTCTTGTGCTGAGTCTTTTCCAGTCCAATGTGAAAGTGGGCAATGATTCGTTCCAATTGGCCAAGACGATTAACGCAAGCATGCTGGGTTGGTTTATTTACTCTGTTATTCTCCTCGGAGGGCACGTCATTGCTATTCAATACTTGTTTGAGAGCGTTCTTTCGACGTGAGTGAGTGGGAGGAGTCGTGGCGGCGGGGGGAGTAGTACGTAACGAGCTGTGATGTGGTCGCACACCCGATTCGCTGTGCGTGTTTCTTTGTTTGAGAAAAGCTATGGGCGCTTGAACGCGCAACGGTTAACGCAAGGGTTGACGTTAGTATCGATAGTGTCGCTTCCCTCTCTCCAGGCACCGCCACGCTATTGCGAGGAAGAAGACAGCAAGGAGGTAGAGAGTGAAGGCGAGAGAAAGAGAGAGTTCTGCGCTGGGAATTCCTGCATTGAGCGTGTGAAAGATAATGCCTTGGACGAGGGAGAAGACGAAGAGCGCAGTGCTGAGGACGGCGCAGACGTAGTAGAGGTGGGCGTGGGTGAATTGTTGGTGGAGCTTTCTAACATGGAGGAGGGAAGATTCTGAGGTGAACGGGTCTTCTTGAGGCGTTGCTTGCGCCACGGGTTTTTTCGTGGCGCGTCTTTGCCCTCTTGTTTGTTGCACGGCGTTTTTTGAAGGCTTCTTTGTTGCTCTCTTCCTTGTTTGTTGAGCCATCGCCCCTTCTTTGGTGGCGGGGATTTATATATCTATCTGTTATGGTGGGCGGATTTTTTGTTGTTCGTTATGCTGTTTGCGCTTGCACTGCGTGTGGTGCATGCGTGGCGCGTTGGAAAGGAGGTTGCAGAGAGGTGGAAGGGGGGGGGTGGAGAAAATCTTAGGGAAGGCTGCACGCGTACAGAAATAAGGTTGTTTACAGTTTTTTTGGCGTTCCTTTCTTGTTACGTCGTGCAGCGCTCCCGCTAAGCGTGATGAAGTGTTGTTTCGTTCCTTCTTTTTTCGTTGGTCGCTCCAGGGCGCTTGCTTTGCGCTCGTCTCGGAGGGGAGTTACTTCGTGCCGCAGTAAAAATATTTCATGATGTCAACATCTTGCGACCTAAAGTTTCCCGTCCTCGCACTGGTTCTGGGTGCTGCTCCCTGGGCTTGCGGCGCGTTACTCGTGCCGCTCGGCGTGTGTTCAGCGAGTCCCCCTTGCCCTTGCCCCTGTTGGGGGGCGGGCGGGGTGGCTTGTTCCTCGCTGTTCCATCCACGTGCAGGCGGTAGAGGTTGCGCGGATGGTCTTGTTGTGGTGTTGTTTTCGAGGCGCTCGAGTCGCTTCGCTAGGGCTTGAAGGGCTTGTGAGACTTCGTCTAGTCGTGAGTTGAGAAGGTGTTTTGAGCGCTCAAAGGTGTTGAGGCGTGTTTGGAGCTGTTCAAGTGCGTTAGCGTCTTCTTCAAAGAAAGCATCGTGCCGAAATGCTTTTCGTTCAGCGTCCGGTTGATCGTGTTCTTGAGCGCTTTGTTGAACGTGCTGTCGTGCTTGGCCCGCTTTGCCGCGTAGGATGCTGTTTGCTTGGCTGACGGCGTCGATACTGTCTTCTGCAAAGCCGTGCTGTCGCAGATAGCTCGCCATTTGGTTGAGCTTCGTAGTGCTCTCTAGGGTTATCATTATGGAAATCACCTCCGTCGCAAGTAAGGGTGTTACACACCGCGGATTTTCTGTCGCCGATCCGCGTTTGCCGCGTTGAAGTGCCCGAGTGAACTCACAACAATGAGTTAGTTGATGGGCTCTTTGTATACTATTTCGTATACCAGTATAACATATATTTAAATATTTCGTTTTTATATTTTATAAAATGCACTAGCAAACTAACTGAAGTAATTAATTAAAAAATGAAATACGCCCTTAA
>RFJU01000107.1 GCA_003694805.1 Candidatus Woesearchaeota archaeon
GTTCACAACAAAGAAGACATTGAGTTCTTCAAGAAGAACCCACGCTTCAAAGAGAAGGGAGAGAAACCAAAAGTGGAACCGAGAAAAAGTGCCGACAAAGAACTCGAAGAATGGCTGAAGGGAACCAAACTGTCGGAGGCAAAAATCAAAAAACTCGTCAAAGCATACGAAGACAAAGAACTGTTCCTGCAGCAACTCAAGTTCGGAGAGAAGCCAAAAGAACTCACAGAGAAGGAACTTAAACTGCTGCTCAAAAAAATTGAGAAGGAGGGAGAATAAGAATGGCATTCGCATACACGGTAAACAACAACGGAGTTCCAGAAGTGTTGGGACGCAAGAGAATGGTGTCGGGAACCTTCACCAACGGAGCAACAGATACAGGCGGCGACATCAAAACAGGCCTCCGCAGAGTAGAATTCTTTGCGGTGCAACTCACAGGAGCAGCAGTAGCAAGCAACGCACCCGTAGTGAATGAGTCGTTCCCGACAAGCACAGGCGACATCACAATAGTGACAGACGCCAACGCAGACGGAATATGGTACGCCATAGGAGAGTGAGGTAAATGGCTTCAGGAGATGTCAACATATACGGCCCATTCAACCCCACAGACACAACCACGATAGACACAGCCCTCACAGGCAATGTGGTGGCCGCAGACCTCATGGTGCCGTATTACCATAAAGGCCAAGTTTACTTTGTGGTCGTCAAAGCATAAAACGACGACCAAACCTTTATTTTTTTAGCGGAGGCCCTCACGATGACAAAGAACAAAACAATAACACTCCTCGCAATCATCGCACTACTCATCCCCCTTCTTACCATAGCAGCAGACACCAGCCCCTTCGGGGATTTTTCAGGACTCGGAATATTCAAAATTTACAACTTCACAAACATAACAGCCGACAAATTCTGCCTCAACAACAACGCACCTGACTGCATATCTTCCTGGCCGTCTGGAGGAAGTGGCGGGGGAAACACCACAGAAGAAATACAAGACGCAGTAGGGAAGGGATTCACAAACGGACTCGTCTACAACGACACAGCCAACCAATTCTATTTTAACACGACATACGGGGCGAACTATTACCTCCTCAAAAGCCAGGAACCAACCCTGAATGTCAACAGCAGCACCTATGTCAACGCCAGCGGAGTGCTCAACGAATATTGGTACAACACCCTCGCCGAACTCCAGACAGCAGTAAG
This sequence comes from Candidatus Woesearchaeota archaeon, assembly GCA_003694805.1. Taxonomy (NCBI): domain Archaea; kingdom Nanobdellati; phylum Candidatus Woesearchaeota; species Candidatus Woesearchaeota archaeon. Next base: position 1,204 of record RFJU01000107.1, read on the forward strand.
CAACGACTTCCACAACCTGGGAGGAACAGACGACGACAACCCAGAACCAGGAGAAGTGGACTGGTCAGACCTCACAGACCAGGGAACATTTACAGACGCCAAATGGTGCAGTTATTCTTCCACAACAGGATACATAACCTGCACGGTCAACCCCGTAACAGACACGGACACAACCTGCGACGGCAACACTTGCAACATAGCCAACACAGGAACCCTGGACGGATACGAAGCAACAGACCTCCTGGACAACACAGACAGCCAAACACTCTCGTACAACCCCACAACTGACGAAATAAGCATCAGCGGAGGAAACACAATAGACATCACAGAAGTCGACACGCAACTCTCCGAATCCCAGGTAGAAAATTATGTGTTCGACAGCGACAACGCAGGAAACCTCATAACAACAGGCCAAGTAAACGCTTCAGACCTCTGCATTACAGGGGGAATCTGCCTGTCCGAAGCAGGAACGGGAAGCGGGGACATCACAGAAGTCAACACTCCAGGAAAATACTTGTACGGCGGAAGCACATCGGGAGCCGTCACGCTACACCTGAACGAAACAGAGCTCAACAACACCATCGACGCCAGACAACCCTTCGGATCCAGCATAGACGACACAGAACTCACGGCAGAATCATTCGGCGACTTCTCCTGCACAGGAGCAGAAGACGGCTGCACGATCAACGCAGGAGTCATAAGCGACAACGAAGTCAACGCCCTCTCCTGGAGCAAACTCAACAACTACCCATCAGCATGCAGTTCAAGCCAAACCATCACGGCCCTGGGCGACACCCTCACTTGCACGGCAATAAGCATCACCGAAAGCCAAATATCTGACTTCGCAATAAGCAGCGCAGACATAACGGACAACACAATACAAGAAGCCGACCTTAAAGTCGTAGACACGCCATCAGACGAAGACATCCTCACCTACGAAGTAACAGGCGGGGACTTCGAATGGCATTCGGGAAGCGAACTCTGCACGGCAATAACAGGAAGCGCCGACCTCTGCGACGGAAGCGATGCCGACACGCAACTCACTCAGGAACAAGTCGAAGATTACACAGGAGCAATGGTCAGCGGAAACACAGAAACAGGAATCACAGTCACATACGACGATTTAAACGGAAAACTCGACTTCGCAGTAACTGACAATTATGTGGACACAACAGGCGACACCATGACGGGAAACCTCGCAATGAGCAACAAGAATGTGACAGGAGTCCAATGCATAACCTTCAACTCTGGCGGAAGCATTTGCTCCACATAAAAAAACCCAGTGAGTAAGTATGAAAGCAAAACAGACCGTAATCGGCGGACTCATAACAATAATAATCCTTCTTAACGGAGCAACCCTCGTCCTCCAACAAACAACAGACAACCCCAACTACGATGTTTGCAGGAAAGGCAGAACTTACGGAACCTGGAAACTCATCACTCCAGACAAGCCATTGCACCTATCCAAATTCGCACCCGCCCTGGGACGCTACCGCTGCAGCGTCGAAAGAACCACACGCTGGTGCAGAAAAACAACACGCACCCGCTGCTACTACTTGGACATGAAAAGCATAACCAGGAACAAACTCCTTCTCGACGAAGCCAAAGATGACAGACCATTCATCGTCAAGTCCAGACAATACGAAGTTCTCAAAGAGAACAGACAAACATTCACAATCCTGAACAGCACCGTAACCTACAGCCCAGGAAACCTCATGCAACTCGAAACAACACCCGACGGAAATATCAAATTCGGATTCGAGAACGCAGGATGCTACCTCGTAACCAATGTCCAGAGAATGGAAGGGTACGACGCAGTAATCGGATACCGAAACTGCACAGATCCCCTCACACACGAAGAAACCAGATGTCCCGTCAGAATAGAGAACAACATGCAGGTCAAAACCTTTAACATAACTGTATGCGATAGGAACGATCCGAGAGAATGCTGGACAATCCAGGAACAAAGAGAAGTAGGGCGCCTTACCTACAACCCAAAAACACACACTTTAAGAGTATGCCATCAGGACAACTTCGATCCAGCCGTAGCCACAATAAGCAGTTTTAACAACAACCAGCGAAGCACAGCCAAAGACAGCAACGGGAACTGGTGGATAGCCGCAAGCGATTCCAGTAGCGACCTCCGAGTATACAAAAGCACAGATGACGGCCAAACATGGACAATGCACAAACTCCTCCATGTAGGAACTGTCAGAAGCGCAAGTTACACGATAGCCCCAGACGGAACTCACTGGATAGCAGCAGCAGTAGGTAATGGCGTAGAAATAAGGGTTTTCAACTCGTCAGACGACTGGACCACATGGAACGAATTCACAATCCACAATGTGAACCAATACCCCTGCGGCTTCAGACCTTACGAAGGCGCAAGCATAGCAGCAGACAAAAACTCCAACATATACTTGGCCTGGGCAAGCGATATGAGTTTAAACTACACAGGCGATGGCTCAAGCGATTACGGCAACGGATGGGTGTTTTTCCACTACTACAACAAAAGCACAGGGCAGTGGAACACTCCAGAGAACGCTGACTGCCACGACCTCAACCAAACGGATGTCAGAGTGGAATGGGACGGAAGCCCCACACAGGGAGGAAACGGAAACAGAATGGCTGATGTTGTCGTAACCAGCGACAACCAAGTATTCGTCACATGGTGGAACCTGCACCACGACAAGTACTTAATCGACAAATGGACAGGAACCTGGGCTGACAACGAAATATACACTTATGACGGAGTAGACATGGGAGGAGCAGGAACCTGGGTGGACGACCAGGACAGAATATGGGCCGCATTCACAGAAGGCGGAAAAATAGTAGTCCAAAGACAAAACGCAAGCACCTGGAACTCCCCCTGGACAACCCTCTCAGACCAGGAACAAGCATTCACAGTAGTCGATTATGAGAACGCAAACAACAGAATACCAATCATAACAACCAACGACAGCAGAGCAGTAGTGGTATACCAGAGAGAAGACGCCAGCGTAACGGACAACCAAAACCTCTACTACGGAATAAGCACAGACGACGGTCAGACCTGGCTGTGGGATGTCCTCCTCATAGACCTGGACCAAAGCGGAGCCGCAACAGCATACTTCCCAAACCCAGCAACATTCGGAATCCCGTCCTGGGCAAGCAATTATTCAGGAACGCACCTGCCAATCACTTTCTATAACGGAACCTCAACCCTCACATTCAAGTACATAGAAACAAACGGTCCACCAACAACACCATCAAGCATAACCTGCAACGGAGGAACCTGCAACACCACAATAACCTCCAGCCCCGTCACAATGAAGTGCCAAAGCACAGATCCAGACGGGGACACCATAACTTACGACCTCAAAGCAGCATACTACTCCCCAATCCTCAACACCACAACAAACAAAACACTCACAACAGCAACCAAAGACATCGAAACCACAGGAAACCCAGGAACAATCGACTTCTCAACCGACTACAACAACCCATCATACGCAACCACAGAAGACGGCGGAACAACATGCAGCAGCGGAACAACATGCTACGCTGTCGGAAACATCGACTGGTCTTCGGGAAGTTTGCTCGCCAACTACACAATGACCTTCGACTACGACCTTTCAGGAAACAACGCAAGCCAAATAGGAAGCATGACCTTTAAAATCAAATTCTGCAACACAGGAAACGCACCGAACAACGGTTGCGCAAACGACAACGCAGAATGGGAAGACAGCCCAACCAGCAGCGTACTCTGGGACGGCCAAACATACCCAGGATACGGACAACTCTCCGCATTCGTCTACGATTGGAACACAGGAGAATGGGTAGAATTCGCAGGAACAGACGACAGAATAAATGTGGGCGACCAAGCAGGCGGAAATTATGACGACCAACTGTACACAGTTTCCTGGACGCTGGACAACAGCGTAACACCCAGCGAAGGATGGATAAACAACACAGGAACAATGAGAATCAAACTCATGGAATGGGGGGAAATAGAAGCAAACGCCTGGGAAGTATCCCTCTATGTCGACTACGCATTCCTCGATGTCACATTCGGAAACCAGAGAACAGAAGAAACAATTGGAAACTACACAGGCACAAGCGGGTACTCCTGGGATGTAACCAGCAAAAACGGAATGACCTACTCAGAACTCCTCTGCAGAGCCAAAGACCAAAACGGAACCAACACTTGGACATCAACACTCACGCAACCAACAAACCTCACAATCTCCCTGACAGGAGGAGGAAGTTCCTGCGATTGCCCAAGCCCAGCAAGCAATTGGCAATGGGACTACAGCGAAGGATGCACCATAAGCAACAACTGCAACATAGACGGGTACAACATCACAGGAACGGGAACAGGAAGCATAACCTGCAACGCACAAATAACTGCAGACAACATGCAACCACTCACAACAGGGCAACAATTAAATATCGGCTCGTCTTGTAAGATAACACTGAACGGAGGAACATAAAAATGCCACTCAACCCAAGACACGAAGACATCAGGGGAAGCGACCTCACAGGAAGCAACGGGGACACCAACAGAACCTACACCCTGGCATACAGCAACGCCCAAGACGCAAACTTTTCAATAGTCGTCGGGGGAACAACACTCCAACCAGGAGTCCACTACACCAAAACAGGCGACCTGATAACATTCCTCAACCCAATCCTGGACTCAATGTATATCACACTGGACTATTGGACCAGCGACAGCGCAGGAAGCGTTACCACAACTTACTGCAACGCAGAAGACATCCAGCACGAACTCCAGTTAAGCACGGCATTCAGCGCTTCAACCAAACCCTCCCTCACAACCGTCAACGAATGGATAGTCCAGGCAGAAGACAGAATCGACCAAATCACAGGACACTCCTGGAGAACCACAACCAGAGCAGAAGAATACTACTCTTTAAGCAGAAATTACGAATACCGCTTCGGAGCAGGAATCAGAATCAACCTGGGCCACAGAAGAATCAAACAACTCGACAACAGCCAGGGAGATGTCCTCAAAGTTTGGAACGGAAACGAATACGAAGATTGGCTCTCAACCAGAA
>RFJU01000108.1 GCA_003694805.1 Candidatus Woesearchaeota archaeon
GTTGTTTGAGAGGTTTTGTTGTTGTGGGACGTTGTGAAAGCGAGTATGTTGTGGAGTGTGTTGTGCGTGGTCGTGGTTTCGTGGTTCAGTTGCTTTTTGTTTGGTTTTTCTTGGTTTTTTTCTTGACGAGGTCGTATTTTTCGAGGACTGCTTTGTAGCGTTGAAAGTCGGGTGATTTTTTGAAGCTTTCTAAGTTTCGTTTGGAGAGTTTGTTGAGCCATTTGTTGAGGAGTTTGAGAACGTCTTTGACATCTTCTGGTATGATGTAGATATGTTCTTGGACGGGGGCTTCTTCGAGTTCTTCGATATAGCGCTGCCGACGGCGTGCGCCTTTGAGGTAGTTGAAGAAGCGGGTGAGGAGCGTTTCTTCATAGGCTTCTTCTTCTGCCTCAGTCATGTGTTCTTGTTTGGCTCTCTTCTTGCTTTGCTCGATCTCTTCCTCCATTTTTTTGAGTTTTTCGAGTTCTTCAGGGGTGAGGTCTTCGTCGAGTTCTTCGGTTTCGACGGGTTCGCTTCTCCTGAAGAGGCGGTCGAGCCAGGATGGTTCTCGTTTGAAGACGTGAACTTGGGAGTCTTCGAGTTTTGTTATATCGTCTTCTTTGATTTCTACGTGAAAGAGTTTTCGTTTTGGTTTGGTGTATTGCTCTCTTTTTTTGTGGACTTTAGAGAGGTAGTCATCCATGGTTTTGTGAAAATCTTTGCCTGCGATGGTGCTCACCTTTTGCCCTTGTTTTTTTCTTTTGGTCGATATGCCCTTTTGTGATGAGAAAGGCTTTGCCTTTTTATTTGCTCTGCTGTCACTTGGTATTTAAACGTTTCTGTTAGGAAGGGCCGGTGTATTGCAGCGGGCCTCCTCCTTTGTTTTAACGCGTTTTTCCTGCACCACCCCACAAAAAATTTTCCATATCGAAAATAATTTGGTGGTTGTGTTGAACACGAGAAAAGAGGAGGACCGCCAGGACAAAGAAAAAAAGAGAGAAAAAAAGAAGAGCGCGTGATGGGGCCACTGGGACTTTCGCCGCGCCTCTCATCAGTCGAGGAAGCTGATGACGTGCTGCAAACACACAGCTATCATTCAGCCTAGCCTCAAATGGAGTTCGCCGGTTCGAACCCAGATTTGCCGGTCTGGAGCCGGCCGCTCTAGCCAGGTTAAACTATGGCCCCGTTTTGCACGCGCTCTCAGCATGCAGGAAACAACAAGTTGCTTTTTAAACGTTTGCGTTCGTTGCGTGCTGGCAAGTGCCGCGTACAAAGCGCCGGGTGAGAACGACGCGACAGCGTGCCAGTCAGAATGAATGATGGCCCGTGTTGATTCGGGTGGCGCGGGCCGGCTTGGTTGGGAACAAAAGACGAGAGAAGACAAGAAAAAAAGGGAAAAAGGAAAAAAAGAAGCCGCCCGGGAGGCGCTGAACGTGCACGCACAGAGAGTGGTTGAGGTGTTCTTATAGGGGGTGTGAGTGCGCAATCAGTACCTTCTCGGGCAGGCCTCTTGTTTTGTTATGCATCGTTCGTTGGTAACCTCTTGTTGGTTTCACGGTCCAAGAGCGAGTTGTTTGCACGGCGGGCGTGCCAGTGCTCGCGTTACAGTTCCGCCTGTGGCGCGTGCTGGAAGAGCTCGGTGCTAAACGGCGTCGCGTTTCTGCGCTGTTTCCTCGTTTGTCTGGCAAGGTTGGCGTGAGGGGCGACGAGCAGCTCAGGAAGAGGTGTGACCTCGCCGTACGCTTCCCAGTTCTTTACGCGCTCTTCTTTCATCCTCAACGAGAACTCTGCTTCGACAGCTGCAGGTCCTGCTGTGCTCTGGATGACTTCTTGGAACAGGCCAGGTTCCTCAAGCAAGAACTCTCGAATAACGCGTTTCTCAGCGTTCCGGTCCCGCATTTTTTCCTGTCTTGCCCTTCTTGCCTGTGGCGGAGCTGACCGCCCTGTTGGCGTTGTACGCCATCTCATCTCGCGGCGTCCTCTTCCCTGCCACCTCCCCCATGATGGTTCATTCACGAGTCCATCTTCTTGCCATTGCTCTTTCTTTGTTCTTCGTATTTCTCGTTGCTTTCTTTGTTGCATGCCAATCACCCCTCTTTATAGTGTTATACCATTGGCTATCTTTGTGTTCTTGCGTTGTGCGCCAGTGCTTTGCCTTGACCTGCGCTTTAAGGCCCTCATTGCTGGATGCTCGGTTTCTGGACACTCAGCTTGCTTAGCGTAGTGCTGCTTGGTGCTTTTCAACTCACGCATAGCCCCTATCAAGAACCTTGTTTATTAAATCCTTGTTAAGGTTGCATCTGATGCATGCTCTAGAAAACAAATCCACAAGCCTTAAAAAGCAAGAAGGGTTGTTCCTCGAATGTAATGCTGTACGAGACGCCTCCTTGGTTCTTTGGCTTCGATATTGCCTTCGAACTTGTTTTTGCCGCCATTACGCTCGCGGTGAGTCTGCAGTCCTGGCGGGTGTTCAAGCTAACACGGCAAAGAATGCCGAAACTGTTCGGGACGGGCTTTTTGCTCATTAGCGTTTCATACCTCGTCTGGGCCTTCGTCAACCTCACTATCGCTCTCAAGCTGGATGATGCGTCCTGCGCGTTTTGTTTGGGTCTGCAAGTCGCCTTGCTTGACCGTATAGGCATCTTTCTGCACTTGCTCTTCTTCCTCGCTGGCGTGGTTGTTCTTACGTACAACACCCTTCGCATCAAGAGTGCTCCAACACTAACCCTCCTCCTCATCCTCACCCTGGGTTGGCTGGTCTTGACGATCCAGAAGCTTTGGGTTTTCTACATTCTGACCTCCATCCTCTTCATCTTTATCGTTTCGTACTACTTGCAGAGATTCTTGGATAGGCGGTCGTGGAAGACCTTCTCTATTTTTTTGGCGTTTGTTCTTCTCTTCTTGGGAACCTTGCAATTCATCTTCCTGTCAGTCAACACCGTTTATTACGCCGCAGGGCATGTTCTTGAGCTGGTTGCATACATTCTTATATTAGTTGAGCTCATCCGTGTTTTGAAAAAATGAGTAGGAAACGCAATCGCTTGCAAATCATTTACGACATCCTTTTTGCTATTCGGGAAAAGAACGGGAAGATCAAGCCAACACACATCCTCTACAAGTCCAACCTTTCGCATCAGATGATGGAGGAATACTTAAACGACTTGTGGGCGAAGGGTTTTATCATAGTAAACAATACAAAAAAAGGAAGGACGTTTGCCATCACCGATAAAGGAAACGACTATTTGAACAAGTACAAGATGATTGTTGAGTTTATGGAATCCTTCGGCCTTGACACATAATCATCGACCGGGACACGCGGTTGCCAGAAAGAAACAGCGTGCTTGTTTCCTTTTTGCAGAACTCCGTTGATTCTTGAAAAAGGGCTTTTAAGATGCTTTGTTCTCGAATTTTCCGCAGTAGTTAAAAGTAGACCAGATCTGTACTCCAAACTAACATCTGTCTTTCATACTTTTTTGAGCCTTCAAAGCTTTTTAAGCACGGATGTGATGCGTTTTCCAAAAAAAATGCCAACAAAAAATTAATAAACACTGAATTTCAACACTCAACAATGAACACCGCTAACA
>RFJU01000109.1 GCA_003694805.1 Candidatus Woesearchaeota archaeon
ATGCAGGACTCCCCATAATGCCGCGATTAACCAGCTCGTTTACATCTTTGATATATTCTATCTCTGCATCTATTTTTCCTTCTTCTTTCAGCTTCTTAACTTTGTTATACAATGCTTCGCACGTCGGGCAGCCCGAGCCAATAACTGCTATTTTCATTTTTTAACACCTCCCTCCACTCTTGATGTTGATTCGTCATTAACTATCTTGAGAATTTTCACAACTTTATCGTTTACAATCTTGTAGGAAACATTTTTTCCTTCTCTCTTTGATTCAACTATGCCAAGATTTTCAAGCTTTGCCAATTGAATCGAAACTGTTGATTGCATTCTCTTCGTAAAGGGAACGATTTCACAAACGCATTTTTCTCCATTCAGAAGGCCCTCAACTATTTTTAACCGAGTTTCATCGCATAATGCCTTGAATATTTTTAACGATTCCTTCATATCAACATATTAACATGTATCAATATATAAAGGTTTTGGTTTTTATCAAAAAAACGCCAAAGACACAAGAGAGAGGACATTCACGCCAAGCCGTTTACGCCTTGGTATGCGCCCTGAAGGGAATGGCGCGTTTGGGAGAGCGCGGCGTGGCAAAATCAAAAGCGCTTTGAGTTCGGCATCCTGGCAATTGCCTTTGCCGAATCCTTTTAACGACCTTCTCGTCCCGAACAAAGCACGTTCTCTAAGAAAGACTTGGCTTATTTTGAATGGTATGCAAAAAAACCAGGTTCCATAAAAAAAAAAGAAAAGAAAAAAAATTATTTCTTCATTGCATAGTAAATCATATACACCGCTGAAAGCCCGACCAGAATATACACTGCATTCTGCAAGAATAGTATAGATCCCAAAACCGCTTTGACAAGGTCAAACTGGAACAAGCCTACCAATCCCCAGTTTAAACCCCCTACTATTACCAGCACTAACGCAATCCAGTCTAACACATTTTTTTCTGCCATAAAATCACCTCCTTTATTCACACGTAATAAAGAGCACATATATAAATATTATCGTTCCTTTTCTTCGTTGAGAACAACTCACCTCCTGAAGCAACCTATTTCTTTTTTTTCTTTCGCAACGCCTTTTTTCCCTCCCTGACAATCAAAACCCCCAACACGCCAACAGAGACGAGCGCGAAAAGCAGCAAGTACTTGTCAAGCAAGGCAATAAGCGAGGGGCCGAACACGTAAACAAAATACGCAACGAGAAAGAAACGAAGCGCGCGGGACACAAAAGAGGTCACCACGAACGGGACGAACCGAAGGTGAAAAACCCCTGCCCCGATGGTGACGAGCTTGTACGGCAGAGGCGTAAAGCCCGCGATGAAGACAGCAGCGTTTTCGTACCGCTGCAACAATTTGCCCAGTCGCATAATCTTTTTTTCAGAAAACCACCGCTTCAGCACCGCTTCTTCACCCCAATAGCCAATACCGTAGCCGAAAACGCCGCCGAGAAGCGACCCGACTGTGCACGCCAGTGCCAACACCCACCACGGCACGCTGCCCTCCAGAACAAGGACGATGAGCAACGTATCCGCAGGCACTGGAAAAAAAGAAGCCTCGACAAAGGCCAGCAAGAACAACCCCCACACGCCCAGCGGCCCAAAAAAAGCCGTAGTCCACCTCGTTACGTCTTGCACCAAACCCATTCGCAATCAACGGGACGCGATTGAACGTTTAAATAGTTTCCTGGCAAGAAACCAAACTCGGAAAACCGAAAAGGAGCGGCTAGCAAGAAAAAAAAGGAAAAAACCGCCGGTCCGTCACGACCTCCGAGGCCTCCGCACCACCCGCGCCGCCGCAACCCTCCCCGCCACTTCTTCAGCACCCACGAGGGACGCGATGAGCTGACGAGGCGTGGTAAACACCCTTGGCTCCCGCGCGAACCACCGCCTTCCAACCCGGAAAACGTCCTTGTGCTTGGCCTGAAACTTCAACGCAGCCGCCTCCTGACTGACGGGAGGTCCCTGCACCGTCATGACACGGCCAAGGCGGCGCGGCGCCACCACCCAGAAAAGCACTGCTCGAGGGAAACGAAATTCCCAATCTGTTTCGACCACGCGAAACCCGTGAAGGCGTAACTGGCGCGTCAGGAACTCATACACCTTTCTGCACTTCGCCCCAGCAACATCCTCCTTTTCATCCTTTCCCACGAGTTCAACCACCAACGCATCCGGATGCCGCTTCCAAATGCGAGAAGGCGTCAAGTGAACAATGGTGAACGCCCGCTGAGAAGGACGGGCAATGAATGCCGCGGCCGCCTTTTTTATTTTCTGAAACACCTGAGGACTGAGCGCCGCGGCCGCGTTGCGATCTGGCTGAAGCGGATCAATAACGATGAGGGGACTGTGCTTCTTGGCTTGATTCAAACCAACGGCAGTGCCGTGACCTTCCACGTCAATCACTACTGGCGGCTCCCACGCCGATGCTGCCCGAAGAAACGCGAGAAACGAGCCATAATGAATAATAAGCACATCAAGCACGTGGCCTGAGAGGCCTGAAATGTAACTTTCAGCCCCGTACACGCGCTGGGCCTGGCACCAACGCTTCGCGAGGCGAATCTCATCGGCGAGGAACGGCCGCTTCTCCAAATGCCCCTTCACGTACGCAACGTGAAGCGGGCTAAGATCGGTCACGTTCTGCGCCTCCCTCCAATGCGAAACGCGCAGTACCGGCACGATCTCGAACGTGAACCCCTTGTGCTTCCACACAAAATAATCCCTGCTCCCGTGCACTCGCTTCGCGCCGGGGGGAACCACTTGCTCGAGCAGATCCGAAAGCGACACTTTTTCTTGAGAAACGAATGAAGGATCAAAACGAACAAAGAGGTCGACATCGTGGCTTCCCCTCAGCGCCGTATTCTTCGCAACGCTCCCGCCAAGGACAACATCAGCAGGCCAACCTTTTCTTTGAATCCCCTCTTGCACCCGCGCAATACCATCCTTGACGGGAGGCTTCCTCACAGGACGAAGCGCCCTTGCTACCTTGCGCAAGTCCACCTCTCCACGCTTCCCTTGGCGTTGTTTACCAGTCAACCACCCACCTCCACGCCAGGCTCCGAAAAGAACAGAACACGAAGGCGGCCGTGAGCAACCACCGACGAGAAAGGAGAGCACCCTGCGCCAAGCACCACGCACGCCCTCGCTGCCCGCTCCTGCTCTGCATTCCCGCAAACCCTTACCATCATGCCGCCGCTGCTTACGCGCGCGTTCTTTAAATACCTTCTTATTACCTGTCTGTCTGTTCGATTGCTTGGCCCCCTTGTATTTCTAGAGCAGCGCTCCTCACGCTCGATTTGGTGCTCAACCCGCCAAAAAACCACCTGCTCGTTACCCCGCCAGCCTTCCTTTCCACGCAACGACCGCTCCCCCCGACAAACAACGACCGAACGCGCGCCAGGTAGCAAGAGCACGCTCAGGAATAAATTTTATAAATGCGAGGCATGGTGAAGAACGTAATGGCACTGAGCAGCGCAGCCGACCCCACCCTCACCTACCTCATGGGCCTCGCCCTCGTTCTCGTGTTCGGCATCCTCATCACCATCCTCGCCAACAAACTACGCATTTCCAACATCCTCCTCCTCATCCTCTTCGGCCTCGCCCTCGGCGCCATCCCGCAAGACAAATACCCCCTCTTCTCCTTCGACGACGCATTCCTCATCTCTCTCGCCGTCCTCACCCTCGTCATGATTGTTTTCGACGGGTCATCCCGCTTCAAACTCGGCGAGATCGACGAACACTCCTGGAGAGGGCTTAAAATCGTCCTTGTCTTTATGGGACTGAACATCCTCATCCTCACCCCCGCAACCCTCTTCGCGTACAGCAAGGACGGCGTTGGTTGGTTCGCGGCTTCCCTCTACGCCCTCATGTTCTCCGTCATCATGGTCGGCACCGACCCCGGCTCAGTATTCATACTCCTCAAAAACACCACGCACCGCGTCATTGACGTCCTCAAAATCGAGGCCATCATGAACACCCCCCTCATGGTGCTCATCCCCTTCCTCCTCATGGACATCCTCAACCAAGTCACGAGCGAAGCGAGAGAAGGAAGCCTTTTCGACATCCTCACCGGCTACATTCCAGGATTCATCAGCCAAATCGTCGTCGGCCTCGGCGTCGGCCTCCTCACCGGGCTCATCATTATCAAGCTCATGAGAAAGTTCTACTCCGAAACCCTCTCCCCCGTCGCGCTCATGGGAGCAGCGCTCCTCACCTACGCCCTTGCCGAATGGCTGGGGGGGAACGGCGTTCTCGCCGTCGCGTTCCTCGGCGTCGCGTTCGGCAACACCTACGTACGAGAAAAAACAAGCCTGCAAGAATTCAGCTCGCACCTCTCCCTCTCGCTCGAAATCCTCGTCTACGTCCTCATCGGCATCGCCATCTTTCCAACACTCCCCTGGACGAACACCTTGTTTTGGATGCGCGCAGCCCTCCTCTTCCTCGTCCTCTTTGTAAGCAGACTCGCCACCATCCTCCTCCTCTTTCGCAAAGAAGACACCTTCGGCCCAAAAGAAAAACTCTTCATGGCACTGAACATGCCAAAAGGCATCGCAGTCGCCGTCGTCGTCTTCAAATTCCTCTCTTCAAACCAACCCGATTACTTCATCGAACTGCTCAACCTTACCGTCGTGTTCATGATGATCTCCCTCCTCATCGCTTCCGTCACGGACCGGTTCGGCAACTACTTCCTCATACCAAACCCTGCAGACTCAACCAACACCGCAACCACCAAGAGCACCTCGCCACAAACCCCCCTCGCTGGGCAGCAGCCCCATAACGACGAATCCTAACCCAAATAGCTCAGCGCTTTCTTGTCCGCTTCCTGCGTTGCCTTGCCTGTTTGTTCGAGAATTGTTTTGAGCTTGTGCTCAAACTGAATGGCCTGTTCAAGTAACGGCTTCGTGTCAAGTCCGAGCTTGAGATAGTTATTCAGCACCTCCACAATCTTAGCAGCCGCCTTCGAGTCAGGAAGCGCAGAATGCGTCTCTGCAAAAAGACAACTCACCTTCTTCACACGAAGCATTAAGCTTGCCGTTACACCAATGATGATACCTTCCTTGAGGGGTTCAGCCCCGCACTTGGCAAACGAAGGGTTGCCATAATAAAAGACGCTTGGCTCCTCTGTCGGAATTAAGGCATTAACGCCTTCAAGAGAAATGATTTCTTTTGCAGAAAGCGACGATGCCATCTTCGCAATGGTTTCCGCAATGCTCCACTCCTCTCCCTTCGTGTTCAAGAGTGTGTGGAGGACAACCAGGTTATACTTCTTGACATAGTGCACACCCATAGGATGCACAAGCTTCCCCTTATGCAAAGCAATCGTAGGTGGAAGCACATCATAAACAAATTCGCCAATTTGTTCCGTGCCAAGATGCTCAAGCAAGAACTCCGTCGCGATAGTGCCGACAAGGCCGAACCCGGGAAACCCCTCAATGATACGAACATTCTTTGGCTTTTTTTTCAACTTGATAGAAATCATTCTTCTCGCCACCTCTTTTTTCTCAAAAACGTTGTTTCTTTTCTAACCCTCCTTCCTCCCAAAAAAAAAGATTGCGTACAACCCTTGATCATACAACCTTTGACCACATCATCGCTTTGCTAAAACAATTCTAAAACAAAGATGTTTTTAAATCTTTGCGTTTTCCCTCTGCAAACAAGAAACGGCGAGAACATGACTCTCTACCTCATCGGCATCGGCCTCGCAAATGAAGAAGACATCTCTGTTCGAGGACTCACGAGCATCAAGACGTGCGAACACGTGTACTTAGAAGGCTACACCTCCATCCTCGAATCAGGAAAGGACCGCCTCGAAGCGCTCTACGCAAAACCCATTACCATCCTCGACCGCGACGATGTGGAAAAAGGTTGCGAACGCATGGTAGAACAAGCAAAAACAAAAAATGTCGCCTTCCTCGCCGTTGGTGACGTCTTCTCTGCAACCACACACATCGCGCTTTATCTCGAAGCAAAAAAAAGAAACGTTCCTGTCACCGTCATTCACGGAGCCTCCATCCTCACCGCCGTCGGCAAAACAGGACTGGAACTCTACAAATTCGGCAAAACAACATCCATACCCTTCCTCCACGAGAACGTCACAACACCGTACACCGTTCTTGTAACAAACAAAAACGCAGGCCTCCACACCCTCTTCCTCCTCGACCTCACCCCGAACAAAAACCGTTTCCTCACCATTCCACAAGCAGCCCGCTACCTCCTCGAACAAGAACGCCAACAAAGAAAAGGCGTCGTTGATGAAACCACAATGGGCGTGGCGTGCTCGCGCCTCGGGTGGAGCGACGAAACCATCACGTACGCAACCTTGCATGCGCTGGCCACTGAGCGCGTCCCGACGGGCAAGCCGCCCTCATGCCTCATCATCCCTGCCGACCTGCACTTCATAGAAGAGGAAGCACTCGCACACTACTCGCGATAAGGGAAACTGGCCGCGAGCTCAACAAGGAAAACGCGCTCGCCAACCGACGCGCCTTTGCTGACCAATTGGCCGCGCTCGCAAACGGTGTTCAACGAGGGCCGCACGGCGACAACACCCGAGCCCCGCTGCGCGCGTCTTTATTTTCCAAACGCCCGCAAAATTTCAAGCGGAACGGCAAACACAACCGTGTTGGACTGGTCTGAACTCAAATCGTTGAGGGTGTTAAGCGTTCTCAAATGCAACGCCCCGGGCGATGCGCTCAGCATCTTCGCCGCTTTGGAAAGATTCTGTGCAGCAACAACCTCCCCCTCTGCTTTGATGATGACAGCCCGCTTCTCACGCTCCGCTTCTGCCTGCTTGCTCATCACCCGCTTCATATCCCTCGGCAGAAGGACGTCTTTCAAATCAACGTTATCAACTTGGATGCCCCACGGATCCGACGCCTTATCGACAATGTTGCGGATGCTCTCACTCAGCTTCTCCCGTTGAGAGAGGAGCTCGTCAAGCTCCACCTCGCCAATGATGTTTCGCATCGTCGTTTGGGCAAGCTGCTGCATTGCATAGCGAAAGTTCTCAACACTAATGATGGCTTTTTTTGCATCAACCACTTTGTAGTACACGACCGCGTTGACGTTGACAGAGATGTTGTCCTTCGTAATACAGTCTTGATCAGGAACGTCCACCGCCTTCACCCGCATATCCACCCGCTGATACGACTGAATAATAGGAAAAACAATGCGCAGCCCGGGATTCATTACGTTCCAGAATTTTCCAAACGTGAACTTAACGCCGCGCTCGTATTCATTAATCACGCGCAAACCAAGAACGAAATACCCTGCAACAAGAACCCCAACGTACACCCACCAAGCCATAACGACCACCTCCTCCTTCAAGCCTTTCTTGACCTTTTTTCAAGCACAAAGTTCAAGCACGAAGCAAGCGCACAACGTATACGCCTTCACACCCCCCTCTTGCTTTCCTTGCCTTTCCTCCTTCCCACAAAAAAGTTTATAAAGATTGTGTTTTTCGTTAGTTTTACGCTTCAGTATTCCTCTCATTTTTCATATGCTCTGCGCCAAGATTGGCTGGCACCGAGAAGGTAAGCAGGGGGGAAGGACTTCCCAAAAAAAAAACGGGGTGAATAACAAATGGTTAGCACAGGAATGTGGATTCTCATTGGCATTGCGGTCGTCGTCGTTCTCTGGGCCATCGTCAAGTTCAACAGGCTCATCGCGCTTCGCAACCGCATCAACAACGCCTGGTCTCAAATAGACGTCCAGCTCAAGCGAAGGTTCGACCTCATCCCAAACCTCGTCGAAACGGTCAAGGGATACGCCAAACACGAAAAGCAAGTGCTTGAGAACGTTACGAAAGCAAGAGCCGCGCTTCAAACCGCCCAGACCGTTGCCGACAAGGCAAAGGCGGACAACATGATCACCGGCGCGCTCAAGTCCCTCTTTGCCGTCTCGGAAAACTACCCTGACTTGAAAGCCAACCAGAACTTCCTCCAGCTCCAAGAAGAACTCTCAGGAACAGAAACAAAAATTGCTGCTGCGAGGCAGTTCTACAACGACACCGTCCTGCAATACCACAACGCCATTCAATCCTTCCCAACAAACATCATCGCAAAACTCTTCGGCTTTAAGGAGCGTGAGTTCTTCAAAGCACCTGAAGAAGAGCGAAAAGCCGTCAAGGTCTCCTTTTAGGAGACACGTGAGAGAACGCGTGTTGGGAATGGGCTTCGTTGGGGGATGGCAGAAACGGTTTCCACCAACGACACCACTGCCAAAAAAAGGAAAGGAGATGCTGTAGGCGATGAACGAGCGGCGAAGCTTTTTTGATGAAATTGCAAGGAACAAACTCAAATCCACCGCTCTCCTCTTTCTTTTCTCAGGCGTCATCATCGCACTCGGGTACGTCCTCGGCCTCATCTGGTTCCCCCAGTGGCCTTTTGCCGGCATGTTCCTCGCCTTCTTCATTGGCGTCATCTACATGGCCTTCGCCTGGGTCGGCGGAGATAAAATCATCCTCAGCACAAGCCGTGCAAGGCCTGTCAAGAAGGAAGAAGACCCCTACCTCGTCAACACCGTCGAAGCCATGGCTATCGCTGCAGGACTGTCAAAGCCGCCGCGCGTCTACATCATCAACGAGACTTCCATGAATGCCTTCGCAACGGGCAGAGACCCAAACCATGCCGTCATTGCAGTCACGTCTGGCCTGCGAAAACGTATGAACCGTCTCGAACTCGAAGGCGTCATCGCCCACGAAATGAGCCATATCAAAAACTACGACATTCGCGTCATGATGCTCGCCACCGTCCTCCTTGGCATCGTCGTCCTCATCAGCGACTTGCTCCTGCGCTCCTTCCTCTACGGCGGTTCAGGCAGAGACCGAAAAAACAACACTGTATTCCTCCTCGTCGGACTCGCCCTCGCCATCCTCGCCCCGATCATCGCCCAGCTTTTGCGCCTCGCCATTTCACGAAAGCGCGAATTCCTCGCCGACGCGACTGCGGTTCAGCTCACACGCAACCCTTCAGGCCTTGCTAGCGCCCTCAAAAAAATCCGCGATGACCATGACAAAGTCGTCGACATTGCAAACAAGGCAACCGCCCACCTCTACATTGAAAACCCTCTCCGCCACAAAAAGAGCTGGCTCAACAACCTCTTCTCCACCCACCCTGATATTAACGAGCGCATCGCGCGACTCGAAGCAATGTAAAAAAAAAAAGATACGAGCAACGAAAAAGCGAGCAACGAAAAAAAGAACGCCAGCAGGTCAAACGAAGGTATACCTTGATGAAAAACAACACAGCAATCCACAACAAAAAAAGCAAAAGAAAAGAAACAGAAGAAACAGCGCCGATAAGGAAAACAGCGCAGATACTTACTTTTTCCTTTTTCACCTCCCTCCTCCTCATCCTCTTCATTTCGGGATGCAAGCAAGCGCCGCAAGAACCGCCCATCAAAGGACCTTTCTGCGAAGACCTCGGCGGCGTCTGCAAAGAAGCCTGCGACACGGGCTATCAACCCTCCCTTCTCGACTGCAAAGACGCAACACTGCAGTGCTGCATCACCCGCCCCATTATTGGCGAAGGCAAGGAACTCCAACAAGACAACACCAGTAGGTAAGCCCCTCCTCAGCCGTTTCAGAAACCAACCTCAAACAAAAAAAGAGCAACAAAAAAAAGGGAAAGAAACGCTTCTTGGCACGTTACCGAAATCTTTATAAATTTAAGAAAGGGTTTGTCTTTGATATGCGCTCACGTCGAGGAATGTCCCCCTTAATTGCAACCGTTCTACTCATCGCCTTTGCAGTAGCGCTGGGGGCCATGATTATGAACTGGGAGCCCGCAGGAGGGGGAGGGTGCGCAAACGTGCTCCTCTCTAGCAGCAAGTTCTGCCATACCGGAAACACCATCAAGCTCAAAATTCACAACAAAGGCAGTCAAGACGTCGTGAAGACCGCACTCGCCCTTGGCGAAGAAGGCCGCCTCCCCATCCCAGAACCTTCAGGCATCCCTGCCAACAGCGTCCTCGAAAAAGACCTTCCCGACTACTACAACATCGTCAAAGAATTTTCCTCCGTCGGCATCGTGCCAAAGGTCCAATCCGGGAAGCGAGAAGTCGAGTGCGGCGTTCGGCTCCCCCACGACGAGCTGCCAGAGTGCACGTCATGAAACTCGTTCTGAACATCACCGAGCCACTCCAACGAGCAGCCCAGCGATACTTCGAAGCTGCAAAACGAGCAAGAAAAAAGGCAAAAGGCGCCCGCGCAGCCATCGAACGAGCACGCAAAGAAGCAAAAGAGGCTCAACACGCAGCGCCGCGCATTGAAAAACCAAGCCTCAAGCAAAAACGAAAAAAAGAATGGTACGAACGATTCCGCTGGTGCCTAACGTCTGACGGCTTCCTTCTCGTCGGCGGAAGAGACGCAACAACCAACGAAATACTCATCAAGAAACACACAGAAAAAAACGACATCGTCTTTCACACCGACATGGCAGCAAGCCCCTTTGTCATCCTCAAAACTAAAGGAAAAACACCCCCTGACACGTCGCTTGAAGAAGCCGCCGGGTTCGTCGCCATACACTCGCGAGCATGGAAGCTCGGCCTTTCAACAACAGAAGTCTTTCACGTCCGCCCAGACCAAGTCAGTAAGGAAGCCAAAGCAGGCGAAGTCCTCCCAAAAGGATCATTCATGATTTACGGAAAAACCACGTATCACCACCCGCGCGTCGAAGCAGCCGTCGGTCTCCTTAACGGCTCCGTCCTTGCAGGACCAATCAGCGCCGTGACTCACCACTGCAAACAAGCAATACAGATCAAACCAGGGCGTATGAAAAAATCGGAGGCCGCAAAACAACTTCGAAACGAGCTTGGCGGCGGCGAACTTGACGACTACCTCTCAGCCCTCCCCAGCGGAGGCATCAGCATCGTCAAAGAAAAACAAACAAAGAAAAGAACAGCGACGGCCAAGGCAACAAGACGATAGCAACAAAACAGGCGGCTCAGCCAAGCACACCCCGCCGCCCAAACACTACCAACCAGCGAAGAAACCGCACGATAGGAAAAGTTATTTAAACAACACAGCCCAAAAACAAGGTCATGCCAACCCGCGTCTTTTTAGCACCATCAGAAAAACTAAAAAAATTCAATTTCTCCAAAGAGGAACTTGCAGAAGAATTCAGCCACGGCGGCGAAGGCGGCTCCCTCTACTACTACACCGGCTACCCTCAACCAGACGCGCGCCTACGACTCATCATTGAAAGCGCCCACGCCAGCATTGAAGAGATGTACTACTGGATACTCGAGCACCTGCGCACGGACTTCTCCTTCGGCGTCGTCGACAAAATAACAGACGTGTTCACCGCATCCGAACAAAGCGCTTTTTGGGGCCAAAGCCAGCAACGCCTCGGCATCCAGCAAGACCGCGTACAAAACTACATGGTCTCCATCGGGAAGATGGTCAAAGACCTCTTCGCCATCGTCCGCGAGCTGCGCATCATCGACGAAAAACTTGAACCCCGCATCATCTGGAACGAAGCAGCACGCGCCGTCAAGGAAGGCAAGCCCGCCACTTCCGTCCCCGGCGTGAAAGCAGCAGACTCAACACTCAAATCAGAATTCACCGACCTCGTCGAGAACAGAGGAGGACAAATCCAGCCCGGCTCCATCTACCACCTTGCCCAACGCGTCGGCTACGCCACCCTTCCAGACCTCTTCTTCAACACAAAAGTCTTCGACATCAAATCCATTGACAAAGTCGTCGACGGCCTCGACTTCAACCCGAACGTCAAAAACGTCCTTCGAAGAAAACTCATGCAATTCGTCAACTGGAAGCTCAAATCAGACCACGAACTCGAACAGCGCAGACGGTTCCAAATACGCTACCTCCGCCAGCACTGGGACACTATCAAGATGTACATGTCCTGGGTCAAGCCCTACCTGCGCAACGTCAAACGCCTCTCCATGAACCCGCAGTTCTCAGAAAGCCCCGACCTCGTCGCCGCCTTCGAAGGCGCCCTTACCGAAATAGAACTTCTCGCCCGGCAAAAACCGATCAAAGGCGTCTATCCCTGCATTGTAGCCACCTTCCTTCACCGAACCAGGCCACACATGGACTTCCACCGCGAAGGCTTCCAACACCGAGGACCCGTCCATGTCGGAAGAGTCGAACTCACCCTTCGCGCCTACTCCTGGACAGAAGAAGACATCAAAAACTACAAAGCATACCGGGAAGCAGAAGAAATGGACCTTCTCGAACTCGTCGACGAATCCGTCAAATCAGCAATGGACGCCCTCAGCGACGATCTCGAAAAATACCTTGAAGGCCTCGGCGCCCCGGACAAGCTCACCAAGAAACCAACACCCGTCAACGCCGCGACCACAACGAAAAAAAGAGCCCCGCCAGGAGCCCTCGACCCCTTCCTGGCCATCTTCAAAGGATTCGGAGAACTCTTCTCTCCCTTTGCACCAATCCACCGAAAAGAAAAGCAACCTGCAAGGACCAAGCCCGACGCGAAAGCTGCAAAAAAAACAGCAGTCATAACCATCTACCAAGTATACAAAAACTACAAAAAATCCCACCGACTCCTCTCCTGGTAAACAACCCCCCTCCTTTGCTCCATGCCCGGCGAAACAGACATCCCCGAAGAAGAACGGCTCCGCAGACTTCTCGAAGAACGAGAGAAGAAAAAACGCGAACTCGAAGAGCTCGAACGCAAAAAGCGAGAAGAACTAAAAAAAACAGAACAAAACATCACAACCATAGAACAAGAACTGCGCGAAATCGAAGAGGAAACAACCCAAAGCAACCCCCAAGAAAACCAAGAAACAGAAACGGCCGAACAAGAAAGCTTGGAAGAAGTAATCGCGGCCGAAAAGCAACAACCCAACAACCAAGAAACACCCGCTTACGGCGAAGCGCTCGAACAAATCAGAGAAGGAAACGCGAACATTTACACGCTCACCGACTACAACGCCTACGACCAGCTCAAAACCATCCGAGATCGCCTCGCAACAGGCGCCACCATCACGCCACAAGAACGAGAACTCATCACACAATGGGACCAGCAACTGCGCAAAGCCCAAGAACGCCAAGACTACATCGCCCAGCACGACCCCTTCGGCTACGTCGCGCGATCAGAGGCGGTCATTAGCCAAATCAGAGCGTACCTGGGCAACACCGCCGGGCAAGACGCAACCAAAAAACAACCCGACGCGTGGTAAACAGGCTTCCCCAACCAACCAGCAAACAAACCTCTCCATCCAGCAAAAGCCCCCACCCCAAACCACACCAAATACTTTATAAACACGCTCTGGCTTTCTTCTCAGCCTATGCCATCGAACCAACACAACTGGATCCTCCAAGCAGACTTCAACGATATCTACGGGCAAGACGCGGCCAAGCACCAGCTCAAAGCAGCCCTCCTTGCCAAAAGAAACATCATCCTCGTCGGGCCTCCCGGCATCGGCAAAACCACCCTTGCCAAAAACGTCGCCAAAGCACTCCCTTCTACAAAAAAAGAATCACGCTTCGTGCGCGTCCAAGGCAGCCCCGACCTCACCGCCGAAGACCTCATCGGCGACATCGACCCCATCAAAGCAATCGAATACGGTCCCATGAGCCCCCAAGCATTCACGCCAGGCAAGCTCTTCAAAGCCGACGGCGGCGTCCTCTTCTTCGACGAAGTCAACCGATGCAGCGAAAAACTCCAAAACGCCCTCCTCCAAGCTCTCGAAGAAAACATCGTCACCATCGGCAGCTACACCACCGACCTCCCCGCGACGTTCATCTTCATCGGCACCATGAACCCGGAAGACTCCAGTACCGAACCCCTCAGCGACGTCTTCCTCGACCGCTTCGACCTCATCTACCTCGACTACCCCGAAACCTTCGAGATAGAAGAACGCATCGTCAAAGAAAAAGCAAAAACCATCTGCACCTTCCCAGACACGCTCTTCCACCCCGTCCTCGCGTTCATCCGCGCCTTACGCGAAAGCGACAAGCTCGAAAAAAAACCCAGCGTCCGCGCAAGCATTGGCATCTACGAGCAAGCCCAAGCCATCGCGACCGTCCAAGGAAGAAACACCGTCACCTTCCAAGACATCCTCGCCTGCCTTCGCAGCGTCCTCAGCCACCGCATCCGTCTCAAACCCAGCCTCAAATACCTCCAAAGCACTGAAGAATTCGTGACCAACGAATTCCGCACTTTCTGGGAAAAAAAACACGCCGACGGCCTTTGACACAGGCCAAAAAAACACCCGCATAGAAGAAAAAACCAGCATTGAAGAACTGAGCGGAGAAACAGGCAGCAGCCCAACCAAACAGCGCCTCATGCGCAGCGTCATCGAAAACGACCAAGAAACCATCGATGAAGGAAAAATCATCAGTGAAAGCATCTCCCAAGGCCTCGGAGGATTCACACCGGACCTCCTCTTCAACAACCTCGTCAAGAACTTCCAACGCGCAAAAAAACTCTACGGAGCAACCATCATCAGAGAAGTCACGGACTTCGAAGAAGACTACATCGAAAAAAACCTCAACATCCCCGAATTCAAAGCCACCCTCAAACGCAACATTGAACGCAACATTGCAAAACTCAAAGAAAAAGGACTTCTTGACAAAGAAGGACAATTCACCCAGGCCGCCTACACCCTCGCCAGCATCATCCTCTACACAGAAGAACTCGACAAGCTCCGCGTCAAAGGCCTCGGAGAACACGAAGAACACATCAAAAACCACTACGGAGAAAAAAAGCACACCGCGCCCTACAAGAAAGGAGCAAGGTACCGCGACATCGCCCTGAAATCAACACTCCGAAAAGCCATCCGAAGAAGCCACCGCCGCATCCTCCCAGAAGACCTCACCACGTGGGAGCGAAAACGCAAAGGCAACATCTCAATCATCTACGCCCTCGACGCGTCAGGAAGTATGCGCGGCAAAAAACTGAGCACCGCCAAGAAAGCAGGCATCGCACTCGCCTTCAAAACCATCCAAGAAAAAAACAAAGCAGGACTCCTCATTTTCTCTTCAATCATTGAAGACGCCATCCCCCCCACCCAAGACTTCCTCCACCTCCTCACCACACTCGCAAAAGCAAAGGCAAGCAAAGAAACAGACCTCACCAAAGCCCTCCACAAAGCAATCGAACTCTTTCCCAAACGAGCAGAAACCAATCACCTCATCATCCTCTCAGACGCCATCCCCACCAAAGGGAAAAACCCAACAAGCGAAACTCGCAAAGCAGCCAGCCTCGCCCGGTCAGAAGGCATCACCATCTCCCTCATCGGCATCGGGCTGGACGAGAGGGGAGAACGCCTCGCCAAGGACATCACCACCATCGGGAACGGCAGGCTCTACATAACAAACACACTCGAAAACCTCGACACCATCATACTCCAAGAATACGACACCATCACCGCAAGCTAAAAAACAATCATTCTCGGATCACGTTTCTTTTTCGTCTGCAACGTCTCAAACGCTTCCAACAACAACGCCTCATCCACAATCACCCTCCCCTGCCGAGGATCCATAACCACCATCCCCCGCTCATCCTTACACACGACCACGTAATTCGACGTGCTCTTCGCATCCCTCAAAATCCCCGCGTTCACCCGCAAAAGCAAAATCCTCCCTTCCTCAAGAAGCGACTTCACCTCCGCAAAATCAAACACTCGCTCCTCAATAGGAATGCCCAACTCCTTCGCATCCCTCGCGTACAACTTCGATGTGAACTTCGCCTCATCAATGTGCTTCTTCGTATAGCGATGAAACCGGTAATCAGGAAACTCATACTCACGCTCCCCCACCACGATACGCGGCCGCAAACCCTGCTTCTTCGCAAAAACCGCAAGACCATAAATGCTGGACGCCCGAACAGGAAGACACGCAGACGCCATCCAAATACGATGCTCATTCTCCTTTGACAACGAAAAAGAACGTTTAAAATGATTCACAATCATCAAAAGCCCGCACGCGGCCGTCGTAAACTCCGAAGTTTGAATGTATGGTTTCATGAAAAACACAGCAAGGCGTTTTTTGCATCAAACTTCACCTTGCCTCCAATCTTCAAAGGAATCACGTCCCGCCCATGGCCGATATCCAATTCACAAAGGACCGGAACGCTAACATACCTCCTGACAAAATCTCGAAGTAACGGCAAGTAATCTCCCGAATTCTCCATTTTCCCAAAGATGACAGCTCTTATTTTCTTAAAAATTTTTGCAAAATATAAATGAAGCAAAAGAAAATGTAATTTTTGCGGTGAACTACCAACTTCTTCCAAAAAAAGTACCTTCCCCTCAACGTTAGGTTCAAATTTCGTTCCCAAAAGCCCTGCTAAGATCAGCAAGTTACCACCAACCAGCCTTCCCTCAAACGATGCCGGTTTGAACAAAAGATGATTCTTTGAGCAATATGTGTGATACTCTTCATTCTTCAAACAGTTTAAAAATAACGGAAGATAGG
>RFJU01000110.1 GCA_003694805.1 Candidatus Woesearchaeota archaeon
AACACCATAAAACGACAAAAAACTACCGTATCAAACCTTTCAAAGAGCCCTGGCTGTAGGAATAACAAAAAACGAAAATTTTAATAATATAAGAATAAGATTTTATTACTCTTTTAATTTTTGGTGTTTAGCCGCGATGGTAACCAACAAGCAAGTTCCACCACTAACACAAAACAAGCACACCCAACACTACAAACCACTCACCGTTTCGTCTTCAAACCACGTCTTAGACACCCTCTTAGGAGGCGGCTTCACCAAGGGCAACACCGTCCTTCTTGCCGGACCGCCAGGCACGGGAAAAACACTCTTCGCCTTCCAATGGCTCTTTGACGGAATAGAAAAAAAATCAGAAAACAGCATCTACCTCTCCCTTACAGAACCCCTCTTCAAAAACCTCAGCAACCTTGAAATGATGCGCTTTTACAAAAGAGACGCTATTGAAAAGCAACAACTCACCCTTCTCGACCTTCGCCGCGAAAAAAAAGAAATCGACCCGAACCACCTCCTCAACGCTCTCGAACACCACGTCCTCCAAACAGGAAGCAAACGCGTCGTCATCGACTCCATTACAGCAATAAGCCAGCAGCTCGAAAACACGTTCGCCATCCGAAATTTCATCTTCCGCCTCGGCGACCTCCTTGCAACGCTCGGATGCACCACCCTCTTGACAAGTGAAGCGGCAACGAAAAACCTCCAAACACCGTTCGGCGTTGAGGAATTCATCGCGGACACCGTTATCGCCCTTGAAAAAGTACGCATCGGACAAGAATATCAACGATGCCTCACCGTCGTAAAAAACAGAGGAAGAAACCACAAAACCCAACGCGCCTTTTACTACATCACCAACAAAGGACTCTGCCTCTACCCCTACAGCCCACCAACACTCAAACACGCCGAGAGCAGAATAAAAGTTTCAAGCGGCATACCCGGCCTGGACAGGCTCCTTTCAGGAGGATTCTTCAAAGGCACCTCAACCTTTCTTGCAGGAACAACAGGAACAGGAAAAACACTCTTCGCACTCCACTTCCTCATTGCAGGCCTTAAAAACAACGAAGCATGCCTCTACGTCTCTTTTGAAGAAAGCAAAGACGCGCTTCGAAAAAACGCAGAAAACTTCGGATGCAACTTCCCCCAACACGAACAGGAAAAAAGACTTCATTTGCGCTGTGAGCCCCCTGAAAGCACATTCATAGAGGGGCACTACCAAACCATCCTCTCACTCATTCGCAGAAAGCGCATCCAACGCTGCATCATCGACTCACTCTCAGCCGTAGCAAATGCGTTCCCAGAAGAGCACTTCCTCTCATTTGCAAAGCGCCTCTACCTCAGCCTCAAACAACACGGCGTAACCACGCTTTTTACGTCAGCAGCAGACACAAAAGAACACATGAAAGAATTCACCGGC
>RFJU01000111.1 GCA_003694805.1 Candidatus Woesearchaeota archaeon
GCTTTCCCCTCAAAGAATGCTAAGCGCCGAGAAAAACACCCGTTCTTGCCAAGAACCACGGGCACCTTCCAAGAAAAACTCAGCACCCCCTGCCAAAACCCCCTACAAAGAGCTCAGAAAACGCTTCAGAAAAAAAACGAAAGAAGCTCCCGCAAGAAGACCAAGAAAACACTGAAGAAAAACAACCCAACATACGCCGCCTTGCTCCACGCCAAAACCTTCGCTCCGTCAAATGCCAAGAACGGCAAAAGGTTGAACGCTGCAAGCAAGCTATTAACAGAAAGCCCGTACCAACCAAGAAGGGAGAGCGAGTCAACAAACAACAAAGGAAGGAAGGCTAGCGCTAACACGATATTAGCAAGCGGGCCCGCTGCAGCAATAATACCACTCTCACTACGCCTCACATGGCCTGAAATCACCACCGCGCCTGGCGCTGCAAAAATAAAGCCAAAAAAACTCATGACAAGTGCAAGCAACAAGCCAGCATCCCAAGCCCTAAACTCAGCAACAAACCCTAATTTACGTGCAACAAAACGGTGCGCCAGCTCGTGCAGGACGAACCCCGTCCCGACGGTGACGCTCGCAAAAGCAAACGAAACAAGAAAAGAAATCTTCGCACTCTCAAACCTGGCCAGGTGAGGCTCTCGGAGCAGTATGGCAAACGCCAAGCTCAGCATGAACCACGCCTTCACCAAATCCACACGCTCCTCTCTCCGCATAGCTCCTCCAGTCCTCCAGCATCACACCACCAACACCCCTATTTAAACCTGTTGCCTGTTGCTCTTAAACACCTCGCTCAGCTCACAGCGCTTGCACAACCAACAACCCCTTTATCAACGCTCAAAAATCAACACTCAAAAAACATGCCTTCCCAAACACGAACCCCTCCACAGCTGCTGATACAAAAGATTTAAAACGTTTCGTGCGCAACCCCTCTCGTATGCTGAAACCTGCCAAACTAACACTGTGCGCCGTCAGCATCGTGCTCATCGGCTTCCTCACTGCAGCACCCAACCTCATAGCAGGAACCCTTCTCACCCTCTCGCTTGCCGGAATCATCATCCTCCTCAGTTTCCAAGACGAGTGGGGAACGCCAGAATTCTTCCTCACCGCTGTCAGCGTCATCAGCCTCTTTTTCACCCTGCTCTCCCTCTCAACGCCTCCCAGCAACGGCACACGCCTCCTCGGCTTTTCCCTCGCCATCGCTTTCCTCGCCGCGATCATCGTTATCCTCTTCCACCCGCAAGAGCACACACCCCCAGCACATCACGAAACAACCCGGACACGAAGTAGAACACAAAGAGACACCCACGCCACCACACCCCGCTCCCAACACCACCGCCACCAAGAAAACCGCACCAGCGAGGGAAAAGCAAACAAGCGATACGTTTCGGTCAAAACCTCAAACGTCGTGCACGTTCCTTCCTGCATGACCGTTCAGCGAAGCAGCGCCAAAAATCTTCGACAATTCACCAGTTTGGAAGAAGCGAAAAAATCAGGGCTCAAACCCTGCAAAGCATGCCTCGGAACGCAATAACCGCCTTGCAGCCTCCAAAAAAAAGCAGACCTCAACAGGCCGCGCCTTTCTTCTTCAAAAATCACCAAGCGACTTCTGATCCTTCCAGTACCGCTCAAGCCGCTTCGGAGGAGAAACACTGACGAACTCAAACCCGAGCTCGTGCAGATGCGCCAGCGCGTTCTTCGTCACTGCTGGAGCAGCCAACACGCCACGAACCTTGCTCACGCCGCGAAGCTTCTTTATCTTCTCCACATACCGTCGAAGCTGTGTCACCGCCGCCAAGCTGGCACGATACCGCTTACACTCCACCACGACCAAGTTCCCCCGTTCATCATAACCAAACACATCAATAAAACCCACCTTCGTGTGCTCTTCCCTGCTCAACGGCTTAAAACCATCTTCAATCAAGGCAGGATTTTGCTTAATCATATCGCTCATGTCCGCCTCGTTACCCACCAAGACCAACTTCTGCCCATCCTCGAGCCTTGCTGAAAAAAATCCGTGCACAGCAAACACGACGACATCCAAGAACTCCTTCTCCCTCGCGTGGGCACAGCGCAACAACAACGCACCGCTCTTCAGCTTGCTAAAGGAAAAAGAAGACCCTGCCTTCATATAATTCACAGGCGCGCTCCCCTCTGGCTGATGAACCTGCAACGTATTATCCGCCTTGAGCACGATGAGACGATCCCCTCGCGCGAGAAACGCCTCCGCCCTGCCGGAATAGGAAATCTCACAGGAGAGAAAGCACGCGGCGCACTCATTGCGAGAAATCGCCTGCTCAAAACGCTCCCGAAAATCATCAAGCCCCAGCATGCACCCATCACTCAAGGAGGCGAAACCACGCCCTCCTTAAAAAATATTCTGCACGCCAACAAGGAATGGCCGAAAACCATATAAAGCAGAAACAGAACAGAAGGCCAGAAAGACAAAAAGAGCAACAAAAAAAACAACAACTCAAAAAAAAGAATGAAGCAAGCAAAAGACGCCGCCAAACCTCGCCGACCTGTTTCCCGACCCTTCCATCCGCCCAGGCCGCGCCTCTCATTGCTTCTCTTCGCAGCCATTGCCACCTTCACCCTCCTTCTCACCTCATGCACCGAAACAGTTTTCGAATGCAACCCGCCCTACATCATCAACGGCAACACGTGCTGCCTTGACAAAAACAGCAACAACATCTGCGACTCAGACGAGAAAGACGCTTGCCCGCCGTGCGAACTCGACTGCTCATCCTGCCCTGTTCAAGAAAAAGAAAAACTCGTACAAGTCACGAAGTACATTTGCGAGGACGGCAGGGAAGTTGACGATAAAGCAACCTGCAAGAAAACATCCGGGCCACAACCGCTCACCTACCAGCCAGTCACGACCAACGAAGAAGGGACACACATAGAAGAAGTTTCCATCACGCCAGCATGCAGAGCATCCTTCCCCGGCGGCGATGTCTACTACAAAACAGACACCGTCCCAGGCGAAGTCGTTATCGAGCTCAAGGAACTCCCTGACGGCGACTGGCAAGACTTCTACACCATCCCACGAGCGTACTTGGAGCGCCGCGTCGAATTCGTCATCTGCGACGTTCGCTGCCCTCACAACCAAGGAGACTTCACCCTTCCACCTAGCAAAGCGTACGTGATGCGGCTGCGCATGACACAACCAGTCTGGGGAACCACCGAGTTTAGCAACGAGCACATCGTCGACACGAGAGAAGGAGGCGCGTTCGTCAGCAAGAAATGCTAAGCCTTCTCGCCACCTAAACGTTGCCTAAAAAGTTACCTTGGCACCATAGCACAAAAGCCACCCTCCCTAAAGAAACAGCAAATACACACACTCAAAAAAATAACGTTTGACGAAGAACAAAAAAAGTCTTCTTTCCTGCACGAACGTTTGACTACAAAAAATCTCGAAGCCGTTTCTGCTCGCGCCCTTGGCGAAGCAACACCGACCTCTTCAAAAGAGCCGCCGCGTCACCCCTAAAGCGAGAAGTAATTGCCTTCACGCCCGCCGCCACCGCTTCGTGAATCGATGACGCCTCAGAACACGTCCCGCGAAGCGTCTTCCTCACCGCCTCACGAACAACCCACACCCCCAAGGGCGCCCAGTAATCAGACGTGACAAAGCGAAACAAAACAGCCCCTGCCTGGCGCCTCACCTTCACTAAGTGCTCAAGAACCGCGAGGCGCGCAGCGTAATACCCCCCAACCGTTTCGGACGCGTAAGACTTCCTCCCGCCAAAGTGCTCAGCATCGCAAGCAAAAGCGTCAGGGGAAAACCCCTGCCTCCCCTTGCGAGAAGCAGGCCCCTCAAACAGTTCATAACTCCAAACTCCCGGCAACAAAAAGACAACGTACACGTTCCCTAAATACTCCCCTGTAAACACTTGCCAAACACCCAGCTCGTCAAACCCCCTCACCTGCCTCATCAACTGCTTGCCAAGCTGATCGTCAACAGCAGTAACAGACCACCGCGTCGGCACTAGCGTTCTCCCAGCACTGACGCCAACATTCCCCGTACTCAACAACTTCACCAACCGATGTTCACCCACTCCTTTCTTGTACAAGGTCGTCAACGCCTCCGACGCTTTCAAGTCAGTGTCAGAAACAACATCCTCCACGCTTTTCTCAACGCGCGGATTCTCCGTGAGACGAACGGAACGTACAGGAGCTGAAGGGCCGAACGGCAAAACCCCTCGGGGAAAACCAACCCGAAACACGGGTTTTTCCTTTAGTTTCACCTCAACATCAACAGGGTCACGAGCAAGACCCACTTCCCTCGCCGCCTGCACAAGCCGATCAGAAAACGAGCGAACCGATGCGTGAAAACTCGAGTTAAGCAAAGAAAACCGCCTGGCTAAGATGTCTCCAACGCCCAGCCCTCGCTTCACCCAACCTGCAGGATCATCCTGATCAACGTACGACTCAGCGCTCAAAACACCCGCCCGGACACGAGGATACCCGAACCGACCAACAAAAACGTTTGGCGTCTTCGCAGAAAACACATCCTTAGACTGCAGCGAAGAAACTGTCAAGCCGCCAAGCTTTTTCTGAATAGGGCAGCCAGCCCGCTTGCATTTCCAAAAATCAAACCGGCCGCACACCTCACAGGAAGGACGCATACTCGCCCCAAGAGAACAATCCCCTCGCTCTTAAGCATTGCGAAAACAACCAACAAAAAAAAAACTGCAAACAGCCTGACAGGCCACAAAAAAACACCCCTTTTTTACTCTCGCTGATACGCGACGAAGAAGACCCGCTCTCCTTCGCGAAGCGCTTGAGCATTGCGCTCTCGGCCTTTCCCATCAACAAGGAGAGGAACACCCTCCCTGCCCTCCACGCTCAAGTGAGGGTACGCTTCCCGAAATGCTCTGGCAAGCGACCAAGGAGAGTCCCCCCGCCTCAGCACCCGCTCGAAGCGCCACTTCCGACCGTCACCAGCCGTGCCAGCCACCCGGAAAGGCACTTCGTACGCATGAGGAACTCCGTTCTCAACGAGAACTTCAAAGGGAACCCCTCGATCCCTCAAGTACGTATTCAGCGCTCCGACATCGTTTGCAACGCTCAACAACTCCTCGACCTCGCCCCTCGCAGCCGTTACTTTTTCAACGTAGCGAGGATCTGCCCCGCGTGAGCATCCAAGACCGTGATACTGCAAAATGGCTTGCTCTTTTCTAGAAAGCATCATCCTCATCTCAACACGTTCCTTGTCCGCGCACCACCGCCGTATCAGTGATTCATCGAGGGGTGTTCGCTTATAAAATTCTTCGAGCAATAAACCTGCGCAGGCAATGCTGTTCCCAGGATCATGATAGGATGCCCGCACGCCACCTTCAAACCCTGCCAGGCTGCATACTGCCTTATTCACGTCAGGAACGATCTGCATCAACCCGTACGCCCCTGCACTGCTCACTTTCGATGGGTCCCCACTACTTTCCACCAGAGCCACGGAGGCGAGGTCTGCCTCAGAAAAATGTGGTAATCGCTCAGCAAACGCGTGCAGAGCGGCGTGATAGCGAAACACACGAAGTAGAGGTACGACAGGGTTGTCCTGAGCCGTTCCCTCCAGTACTGAACTGATAACGTCGGGAGACAAGAGAAAGCCTTCAAGCGTGTGTGAAGACGTTGCTTTTCTTCCGCTGCTCCTTCCGCTTCGCGACTCCAGCCTTGCAGGCCTGTACAAATACTCTTGTGAAGCAAGCGTGCTCTCAACAGCACGGTTTTCCACCTCCCTCGCTTCACGCTTCGTTCCCAAAAGAAAATCTTGCATACGGGAAAATTGCTCTTGACCGCCTGACGAGTACGCCCAGAGCGCTAAGGGGAGCGCTAACGCTGCGAGCGTCCTCTTCACGCCGTGACGACGCTTCGAACGGCACTCCTGCAGCTCCTTGGCAACATTTTCTTCAAGCATGGAACACTATGGCACGCCTTCGTCGCAAGCCCACCAGAGCGGTTTCGTTCCTTTTAAAAACTTTTTGCTTTTCTCGTGAGAACAACTCTTCGCTTCTTAACACTAAGAACCCCTAAGAAGTAAAATCACAGCAAAAGAAAAAAAGAGAACGAGAACAGAACGAGCAACCAACACCTGCCAACTAGTACGTGTTGCCGAAGTTGTTCGCAACAATATTCAAATCCGTCACATCAACAACCCCATTCGGATCATCACGATCCGCCCGCTGCGCCCGCTCATCCCAACACAAACCAGCAGCAGCACTACAACCAAACCTACTCCCCACCAAC
>RFJU01000112.1 GCA_003694805.1 Candidatus Woesearchaeota archaeon
CCAGAACCACCAACCCCGACGTCTCCTCCTGCAAGCAACTCCTCAGGAGGCTCAATATCAAGCTGATTCATCGCATCAAAAATCTGACTCGTTGAAAAACCATCCCGCTGCAAAGCCTGAACAATCTGATTATTGGTCAAACCCTGCTCCCTCATCACACGAATACGCTGCACCGGCAAGGCACCGTCACTCCCCCCGCCGCTTTCGCCGCCTTGAGCCCCACGCTTATCAAACAAAACCATACGTTTCCAACCACCAACAGAGCTTTATAAATGTTTTGACAAGCCGCCCTTATCCAAGCCAAGCTCTTCAAGAAGACTAGCAAGCTCCCTTCTCGTCACAAACTCAAGCGGCTGCCACGCATCAACATACTTCTCAATCACCTGAAAATCGGACGCCTTCACCGTGTTCTCCAACTCCTTCACCATCCGCTCAATCTTGCCTGTCGCCTCGGCAACCTCCTTGCGAAGCGCCTCGAGTTGAGCCCGCAACGCCTTCACATGAGCACTCGTCTCACGCTCAAAATCAAGCAACCCCTTATCTGACAACTCCAACTTGCTGCGCAAATTCCCGTATCTGTCCTCCATAACGCGAAGCCTTGAAGCAACGTTATTCACATTCTGAGAAATCTCCAACAAATCAACATTTCCCTGTCCTGAAAGCGAACGACCACGCCCCTGCCCTGAAAACCCTTCCCCACTAAACGCTCCACCAGCCATACAACAACCCTACCACAATATTTATATACCTTCAACATGAGAAACCACTATTAAAGTTTTCGTTGCTACAACAAAGAGAGGAAAGAGGTGAGGGATGCCAGAGGAGACACCACAACCATTCTCTGCAAAACTCCTCCGGGAAGGAGAGGACAACGTCCTCAGAGTCGACGTAGAAGGCATCACCCGCGTCCCTAGCATTGAAGACGACCCCATCTTCATGCAGCGCGCCCACGAACTCCTCATCAAATACCCAAACACCACCAAAATCGTCTTCGTCCAAAAACGAGACTACGAATACGACTACCCTCAAGTCAAACTCCTCGCAGAAATTGCACATCTCTACAGCCAACTCCTCAAGCAAAAAGACAAGTTCGGCTACCAAGCCATCGCGGCACTCACCAACGACAACCCTCAAGCCCTCTACAACGAACTACACACGCACCTCACCCAAACACTCATTAGCGACCCCGCTGGCGCCTTCGTAGAACTCAGACGCATCGCGCGAAGACAACACATCGCACTAGAACGCGCCATTCACGAAACAGAACGAAGAAACCTCGAAAAACTCTTCACCCTCATCCAAAACACGCTTGACCTCCTCGGCCACACCAAACTCATCACCACCCTCAAACCACACCTTGCCGGGTACCGCATCGGCGACCGCGACATCTACCGCCTCGTCTTCAACCCCGCAATCAAACCAGACTTCATGTTCACGAAACTCATGGCTTCCTACCCGCAAGGAGCAGAAGAAATCGAAACCTACACCACCGGGCAAACAGAAGTCGTCATCTTCAAACTCCCAGGCACCGTCCAATACCTCTACCACATCATGCCGCCCGAATTCAAACTGACCGAAGACCGTTACGAACTCCTCGACCAAGCCAGAAACATCATGGCCGAACACAAACCACAGCGAGAAGAATTTGTCGACCCCGAACGCATGCGCGAAGTCTTCGCTCACGTTGGAAGAGACCTCCTCGAAGAACTCGCAGCAAGCAAGAACATCAACCTCTCCGAAGAAGAACTCAATGAGCTCACCAACGTCCTCCTTCGCTACACCATCGGTTTTGGCCTCATTGAAATCCTTCTTGCCGACCCAAAAGTCCAAGACATCACCATCAACAGCCCCCTTGGCCACTCCCCCGCCTTCCTCGTCCACGCCGACCACGGCGAATGCCGAACAAACATCATCCCAACCCCGAGCGACGCGGAAAGCTGGGCATCTAAACTACGCATCATGAGTGGCAGGCCACTCGACGAAGCAGATCCCATCCTCGACACAGAAATCCTCATCCCCGGCATTGCCAACGCAAGAGTAGGCGTGATTGCACCACCTCTCAACCCCACGCAAATAGCGTACGCCTTTCGCCGCCACAGAGACAAACCCTGGACCATCCCCCTCTTCATTCACACCCGCATGCTAAGCCCTCTCGCCGCCGGCCTCATCAGCTTCCTCATTGACGGAAACAGAACCATGCTCGTCGCAGGAACACGCAGCGCAGGAAAAACCTCACTTCTCGGAAGCATGATGGTAGAAATCATGCGCCGCTACCGCATCCTCACCATCGAAGACACCCTCGAACTCCCCACCCCCTCCCTACGCAAACTCGGCTACAACATCCAACCCATGAAAGTCGCCAGCGCACTCTCAAGAGGAACGTCAGAGGTCAGCGCAGAAGACGGCATACGCACCACGCTCCGCCTCGGCGACAGCGCACTCATCATTGGCGAGGTTCGCAGCAAAGAAGCGCGGGCCCTCTACGAAGCTATGCGCGTCGGCGCCCTTGCAAACGTCGTCGCAGGAACCATCCACGGCGACAGCCCCTACGGCGTCTTCGACCGCGTCGTCAACGACCTGGGCGTCCCGCGAACCAGCTTCAAAGCAACCGACATCATCATCGTCGCAAACCCGGTGCGCAGCGCAGACGGCCTCAAGAAGTGGCGAAGAGTCACCAAAATCACGGAAGTACGCAAAGAATGGGAAAACGACCCCCTCAGAGAAGGCGGCTTCGTCGACCTCATGACCTACAACCCAAAAACCGACCAGCTCGAACCAACCCCTGAACTCATCAACGGCAACAGCGACATCCTTAAAGCAATCGCGGGCAACGTACGAGAATGGGCTGGAAACTGGAACGCGGTCTGGAAAAACATTGAACTACGAGCAAAAACAAAAGAAGCACTCGTCACCGCAGCACGAGAAACATCCAGCCCAGAACTCCTCGAAGCAGAATTCGTTATCAAAGCAAACGACGCCTTCCACCGCGCCGTCAACGACGTCAAGGAAAAACAAGGACGCTCAGACCCGGACGCCATCTACCAAGCATGGTCAGCATGGCTCGCCAAAGAACTCAAAGACCACACCCTCAAAAAAGCAACGTAACACCACCAACACAACGCAGCAACAAAAAAAAAACAACCCCTCCTCAAGACCACGCCAGGTGACGCTCCCTTGACTCCGCCACGAAAAACAGACGAGAACGCAACCCTACGCAACCTCCAAAAAAAATACGGAAGCGAACTCCGAAAAGCGCTCCACGAAGAACAAGCACAAGAAGGTTTTCTCTCAACAAAAGACTACGAAGCGTTCAAAGCAGCCTACACACCAAGGCACCACACCATCTACGAACAAGGATGCAAAATCGCGGAAAAGCTCCTCCACCTCAAGCCAGACAAAAACAAGCGTAAAAGCATCCAAGAAGCTATCAACACCTGCCACCTCACCATCACTCCCGAAGGAGCAACGAGCTTCGCCATCCTCGCGCCGCTCCTCTTCGTCTTCCTCACCACAATCCTCACCTTCATCACCCCTCTCCTCGTTTGGGGATCTGCCTCAATCTTCTTCATCATCGTCGCAGTCATTGCAGCCCTGCTCATGATGTACGGCCTCATGAACCTCCCGTTCATCCTTGCCGACAGCTGGAGAAGCAAAGCGAGCAACCAAATGGTCCTTTGCATCTTCTATATCGTCACCTACATGCGCCACACGAGCAACCTCGAACGAGCCATTGACTTCGCAGGCGAACACCTCGGCCCTCCTCTCGCGCTCGACATGAAAAAAATCATCTGGGACGTCGAAACCGAACACTACAGCAGCATCAAGGAAAGCCTCGACGCCTACCTTCTCAAGTGGAGAAACACCAACCTCGAATTCGTCGAGAGTATGCACCTCATTGAGAGCAGCTTAGCAGAAAGCAGCGAAGACAGAAGACTCAACGCATTGGATAAAGCGCTCAAGGTCATGCTCGATGAGACCTACGAACGCATGCTCCACTACGCGCACGGCCTCAAAGGCCCCATCACCACCCTCCACATGCTCGGCATCATCCTCCCCATCCTCGGCCTCGTCATCCTCCCCCTCATCGTCAGCTTCATACCCGAAGTTCGATGGTGGCACCTCATGACCCTCTACAACATTGTCCTCCCCATCCTCGTCTTCCTCCTCGCAAAAGAAATCCTCAGCAAACGACCCAGCGGGTACGGAGGCAGCTCCACCAACATTAACGACCCTTCATTTCAACGCATGATACGCGTAGCCATAGGAAAAAAGCCATTGCAAACAAGCCCGCTCTTTACCAGCGTCCTCCTCTTTCTTTTCTTCTTCTTCATTGGCACAACACCCCTCCTCCTCCACGCCCTCAATCCAACAGGGGACGTCATCTTCACCAGGGAAGGCACCATCAAGCCCATCAACACACTCTCATCGGAGGACGCAACGTTCTACCTCCTCGGATACCGTCCAGAACTAGTAGGAGGAGAAGAAACCGGACGCCTCGTCGGGCCGTACGGCCTAGGCGCAACCCTCCTCAGCCTCCTCATCCCCCTTTCCTTCGGCATCGGCTTCGGATACTACTTCAAAAAAAAATCAGACCTCTTCATCAAAATACGCGAACGAGTAAAGAAGCTCGAGCAAGAATTCGCCTCAGCACTCTTCCAGCTTGGCAACCGCCTCGGTGACGGCCTCCCCGCCGAAATCGCGTTTGAACGCGTCGCTGAAGTCATGCAAGAAACCGAAACCGGCAAGTTTTTCGCCATCACCACCGAAAATATCAGGAAGCTCGGATACGGCATTGAAGAAGCCATATTCGATCCGGAAGTCGGCAGCATTAACTACTTCCCCAGCAGCATCATCGAAAGCAGCATGAAGGTCCTTATCGAGAGCAGCAAGAAAGGCACAGCAATCGCGAGTCAGGCCGTCATGAACGTTTCAGAATACATCAAAGAAATGCACCGCGTCGACGAACGCCTCCGCGACCTCATGGCCGACGAAGTCAGCAGCATGCGAAGCCAAGTCTCCTTCCTCACCCCAACCATCGCGGGCATCGTCATTGGCATCACGAGCATGATCACTAAAATCATCGGCAACCTCGGCGGCATCCTCACGCAACTCACCCAGGACGCGCCAAACCAAGCACCGATGGCCGGCATCTTCGCCGTCTTCGGGAGTGGCATCCCGACCTACTTTTTCCAAATCATTGTCGGCGTCTACGTCGTCCAAATCGCGTACCTCCTCAGCACACTCATCACCGGCATAGAGAGCGGCGCTGACAAACTCGCAGAAGAACACCTCCTCGGCACCAACCTCATCAAAACCACACTCATCTACATCAGCATCAGCGCCGCCGTCATCCTCCTCTTCAACATCATCGCAGGGCAACTCGTCACAAACATCACCCTGTAAAACACGAACAACAACCCCAAAAAAAATCC
>RFJU01000113.1 GCA_003694805.1 Candidatus Woesearchaeota archaeon
GAATGAGAACGTGAACAAGAAAAAGAAATTAACCAAGAAAAAGAAATGTTTTTTAGAAACATTTAAATATGAGTATTGCGAAAAAACGCTAACACATAGAACACACACATGAAGACACAAAAGAAAAACCTGCACGTTCTGCTCCTTTCAATACTAAGGAGGTGCCAATCGCGGCATACATAACAAAAAAAAGGTGAAACAGCATGGCGACCAAAAGAAAAGCAACCAAGAGAAAAACAACCAAGAAAAAGAGATAAGACCTTATCCTTGGTTCAGAACCATCACTCTTTTTCCTTTTTTTCTTCCTTCTTCTTCACGCCATTCTCGGCAACAACACCCTTACACTTCGGATACGCACTACAGCCAAGAAACGAGCCAAACATCCCCTTTCTTAACACAAGAGACCCTTCCCCGCAAGAAGGGCACGGCTCTCCCACCCTCGCTCGAAGCGACTCCTCATACTCCTCCTTCCCTTCCGACTTTGCAGGGCACGAAGGATTCAAACACAACGTCTGCGTCTTTCTCCTCATGGTTACCTTCACCATCGGCGTCGAACACGACGAGCACTGCTTCCCCGCAGGCCGCACTTTCCCTCCTTTAGGAAGAGGATACGTCTGCTTGCACGAAGGATAAGCGTCACACGCAACGAAATACTGCTTGTTCTTGCGAGAAAACAAAATACGCAAGGAACCTTTCTTGCACGAAGGACACGGACCGAGCAACGCAGCAGCATCTTTCGTGACTTGCTCGGCCTCCAACAACCCCTTCCCGATACTCTGCTCGTGCTCTTTGAAATGCGCCAGTATTTTCTTCAACTTCTCCTTCACATCTTCAATAACCGTTTCGGGTTCCAACTTCCCCTCCCGAATCTTCTCAAGCTCCTCCTCAACCTCCCTCGTCAAGTGCTCATCAAGAATTTCAGGACAACGCTCTTCCAACGTCTCCACCGTCTTCACACCAATAGGAGTTACTTCCATGGACTTCTCAACCACGTAGCCACGCTTGTAGAGCGACTCAACAATATCCGCCCGCGTCGCCTTCGTGCCAAGCCCGCGCTTTTCCAACTCGGCAATAATCGAAGCAGGCGTGAAGCGTTTTGGCGGCTTAGTCTCTTTGCGCAAACACTCAAGCAAAGAAACCTTCAAAACTTCACCTTCTTGAAGCGGCGGAAACTCTTCTTCCTTAAGCGAAACGTAAGGATCATACAGCTCGTGCCAGCCACGCTCCACCGTCTTCGTCCCCTTCGCCTTGAACTTCTCACCCCCCACCAAGAACACAACGTTTACCGTCTCCCGCAACGCCGCATCGCCGAACGTCGCCAAAAAACGCTTCACAATCAAATCGTAGAGCTTGAGCTCATCATCACGAAGACCCTTCGGTACTTCTCCTGTAGGGTAGATAGCAGGATGTGCAGGATCAGACTTTTTTCCGTTGCGCGGCTTCAACACCTTCTTCGCTAGCACCTTCCCCGCAATCGAAGCGTAACGCTCCTGCTTCTCAAGCAACCCCACCACCCTCTTAAAACCAATACTTTCCGGCAATTTTTGAGAGCTCGTCCGAGGATACGACGTAAGCCCCGCCGTGTAGAGCGACTGCGCTATATCAAGCGTCCGCTTCGGAGAGAACTGAAAACAACGATACGCCTCCGCCTGAAGCGTCGAAAGATCAAAGGGGTGTGGCGCCTCCTGACGAAACGTTACGCGCTCAACTGCAGAAACCGCCGCGTCATGCCCCTCACACCGAGACAACGTCTTCTTTGCCTCTTCCTCATCCAAGAACCGCTCCTTCTCATGCCACGCCTCAACACCACCCTCCTTATCCACAACGATACGAACTTGCCAGTACGGCGTCGGCACAAACGCAGCAATACTCTTCTCCCGCTCAACCAAAATCTTCAAAGCAGGCCCCTGCACCCGCCCGGAACTGAGCAACTTGAACGCGCCCGCCCGCTTCACCGCCAACGTCAGTGCCCGCGACAAGTTAATACCATACAACCAGTCAATCACGTGCCGAGTCGTCCCTGCCTTCGCCTGCCCCCAATCCAGTGTCGGACGCTTCTGCACATACGCCTCGCGAAGTTCCCCTTTCGTCACCGTCGAAAACTTCATACGCGCCGCGTCTTTTTGCCCTAGCAAGAACGTGACAATCGTATACCCAATTGTTTCACCCTCAACATCATAGTCCGTCGCGACCGTGAACGCACGCGCACCCTTCCCCAAACGCTCAAGCGCCTTCACATACTTCTTCGTAAACGCAGCCTTCTTATCCACTTCGAACGCAGGCCTCCATTCAACATCAAACGAAGGATACGAAAAAGACTTTTTCTTCTCCGTCACCGTGAAAAGATGCCCAACCCCTGAAGCAACAACAACATCCCTGCCCTGACA
>RFJU01000114.1 GCA_003694805.1 Candidatus Woesearchaeota archaeon
AGGCGACCCTGGCCTCACTACCACCGAACAAACCAGCCTCAAAGCACTTGCCTCCCAAAAAGCCCTACTCGACGCACTCATCGCCCAAAAAACCAAAATTGACGCACTCATCGCCCAAAAAGCCAAAATTGACGCGCTTATCCAGAAGATCACCGCTACCTCATCTTCACTCACCATCACCGCAAGCTCCGTTCAGATAAAAGCTGATAGCTCCTTCAAAGTACAGACCAAGAGCAACGCCAGCTTTGAACTCAACGACGCTACAAAGCTCGCAACCTTCGACAAAACCAACGTCCAAGTCCAAAACGGTACCGGCACCACCGACGGCACCGCCAATGGCCTCGGAAACCTCATTGTCGGCTACAACAAGAAAAGAACCATTGGCACCACCGTTCGCACAGGTTCCCACAACTTGATCATCGGTGATGAACACAACTACTCAAGCCACAGTGGCTTTGTCTCTGGAACAACCAACTTCATCAAAGATGTCGGCGCTGCCGTCTTTGGCGGACAAAACAACACTGCGAGTTCCCAAGGCGCTGCCGTCTTTGGCGGACAAAACAACACTGCTTCGGGCAAATTCTCCTCTGTCCATGGTGGCTCAACGAATCAATCCACCACCACAAGTGTCGGCGCTGCCGTCTTTGGCGGACAATCCAACACTGCGAGTTCCCAAGGCGCTGCCGTCTTTGGCGGACAATCCAACACTGCTTCGGGCAAATTCTCCTCTGTTCACGGTGGCGGCGGCGCAACTTCGTCTTTCGGTAATCAAGCTGAGGCCCCTTACTCTTCTATCTTTGGTGGACAAGGACTCATCATCACAAACACAGGTACACCGCCTACAAACACAGGACGAATCCTCACGGGAAAAACTGCCTCTCCATGAGCGCTCCTTCTCTCCCCTTCGCCTCCCATCAATCTGCCTCCACAGAATGCAGCTTTGACAAGTCGATGCCCTGAAATAGAAAGTGTGTTTCCACTCTTTGTCTGAACCGCTGATGGACACTGATTGTGATGATTGCGCTGATGCCACCGACGTTTCAGCCATTCAAGTTGAAGCATCCCTGGCACCATCCTGACACTCTCGCTGCATTTCTGGCACCATCCTTGACAACCATACACACCTCATTTATCTTCATGGCTCTATTGTATTTTTATCCCATGTTTTCAGGGTGATTTGAACAAATCTGCTCAAATGTTCAAGTCCTTTCCCTAGCCTTCAGCTAAGAGGAGTATTTTTCCATGAAAGTCCCCATCACATGGGGGATTTGGAGTCAGAGAGCTGTTCTTTTCTGCTGTCTTTTGGTCATGGTTGTCAGGGTACCGACGGGTTGTGCTCCACCTACTGCCCAGCTTTGCCACACCTGCACCACGACCTGTGGAGAAGGCAAGCCCTGGCAGTGCGTACAAGGCTATTGCGTCCCTGACTCCGACCCCGACCCCAGCCAATGCTTCGCGGAGAAGCCATCTGAAAAACACGATGCCTCCGCCGAAAACAACCCTGAGAAGCCCACCTCGGATGCTTCTTCCGAACCTCCCTCTGAGCCTTCACGAGAGCCCGTTCTCCCCGACGTTCCCATTCCTGATTCTCCCAAGCCCCTTCTCCTCTCCGTCACCGGCAACGGCACCCACCGCCCCATCAACACCCAGGCTTCCCCCTCCCAAATC
>RFJU01000115.1 GCA_003694805.1 Candidatus Woesearchaeota archaeon
ATGTCATGGGCGGGTGCGAACTACGAAGACGCGATTGTCATTTCAGAGCGCCTTGTGAAAAACAGCAAGTTTACATCAATTCATGTTGAAGAGTTTGTGGCGTATGTACGCGACACCAAGCTTGGGCCTGAGGTAACGACGTATGATATTCCAAATGTGTCCGAGGCAAAGCTCAAAAATCTTGATGAAGAAGGCATTGTCCGCATCGGTGCGGAGGTTCGCGCAGGTGACATTTTGGTTGGAAAGGTCACACCTAAGGGCGAAACGCAACTTACTCCCGAGGAGCGCCTCTTGCGTTCCATCTTTGGTGAGAAAGCAAAGGATGTGAAAGATACATCGCTCCGTATGGAAGCCGGAAAACGCGGTCGCGTTATCGGTGTTCGCGTGTTCTCGCGCGAAAACGGAGATCAGCTTGAAAGTGGCATTATCAAGCGCATTCACATTGAAGTGGCGCAATTGCGCAACATATCAGTCGGTGACAAGCTCGCCGGTCGCCACGGTAACAAAGGTGTTATCTCTCGCGTGCTTCCG
The DNA here is from genome assembly GCA_003694805.1 of Candidatus Woesearchaeota archaeon. NCBI lineage: Archaea > Nanobdellati > Candidatus Woesearchaeota > Candidatus Woesearchaeota archaeon. Next base: position 532 of record RFJU01000115.1, read on the forward strand.
GAAGAAGATATGCCGTTTACCGAGGATGGTGAGCCAATCGACATCATTTTGACACCGCTTGGCGTACCAAGTCGTATGAACTTGGGGCAGATTCTTGAAATGCATCTCGGCCTCGCCGCGGAGGAGTTGGGTTATCAAGCCATCGTGCCGCCATTCTCGGGAACGACCGAGGAAGAGATTATTCAAGAGCTCGAGCAGGCGGGATATCCGCAGAGCGGTAAAATAACGCTCTTTGACGGGCGTACCGGTGAGGCGTTTGATCAGCCAATCGCGGTTGGAAACATGTACATCTTGAAGCTGCACCACATGGTTGAGGACAAGATTCACATGCGCAGTGTCGGACCATACTCCATTACGACACAACAGCCGCTTGGCGGTAAGGCGCAAAACGGTGGTCAGCGCGTCGGAGAAATGGAGGTGTGGGCGTTTCTCGGGTACGGTGCGGCGTATGCGCTGCGGGAAGTGCTCACCATTAAGTCAGACGATATCGTGGGTCGTTCGGCCGCGTTTGACGCTATCGTGAAAGGTGAGCGTATTCGCCAGCCACATGTACCGGCTACCTTCAATGTATTGATTCGTCACTTGCGTGGCTTGGCATTGGATATCAATTTAGAAAAGAGTAATGACAACAACGACTAGCGTATGAAAACAACACACAAAGAAGCCCTCATCAACGATTTCGACAAGGTTACGCTTAAGTTGGCGTCGCCGGAGCGCATTTTGGAGTGGTCACGCGGTGAAGTGACAAAGCCGGAAACCATTAACTATCGCACACAGCGACCGGAACGAAACGGCCTTTTCGACGAGAAAATATTCGGTCCGGAGAAAGATTTTGAGTGTTACTGCGGCAAATATCGAGGCATTCGCTTTAAGGGTATTGTCTGCGAGAAGTGTGGTGTAGAGATAACGCGCAGCGTCGTGCGTCGTGAGCGCATGGGTCACATTGAACTTGCAACACCTGTCGCACACATTTGGTTCCATCGCGGTATTCCATCTCGCATCGCGTTGCTTCTGGGCATATCCGCATCCGATCTTGAGAAAGTGGTGTACTTTGCCGGATACATTATCACCAAAGTATACCCTGAAGAGAAACTGCGTCTGTTGAAGGACTTGGAAAGCGAGTTCAAGGCAAAGGTGAAGGTCGGGAGTGTTGTCATTACAAAGCTTGACGGAACAGCTAAAGGCGGCGGAGCATTAATCGCCTGCGCAATAACAAAAGCCAAAGTAAAGTTTATTGGTGTCGGAGAAAAAATAGACGACTTGGAAGTTTTCAAACCAAAAAACTTCATAAGCAGGTTGCTTGGATTTGGAGATTTGGAAGCTTTGCTTGAGAAAGCAAAAGAAGCAATTCCAGAAGAAAA
>RFJU01000116.1 GCA_003694805.1 Candidatus Woesearchaeota archaeon
GCGCACAACTGGTGGAACAATTTACCAACACAAAATTCAAACAAAAAGACGAGCGCGAGGAAATTTGGCGCCGTATGCAAACGATTGAATGGGTGCAACGTCATTTTGAGCAGGTTATGCAGACAGGGCAATTGGAAAAAGAATCTGTTAAACTATGGGAAAAACTAGGATTGTGAGGCAGCTATGCTGAACATTGATAAAGGGTTGAACGTCGATGAGGCGTTTGCAAAGTTAAAGGAAATTAAAGAATCTGCCGCTCACGCGGAGTCGGAGTCCCAGCGACCAACCGATGAAGCCGTGAGCCTTCCTGCCGAACCTGAGGAACTTCAGGCTGACGACACAGCAGAAGTCGAACAGCCTGAGGAGCCAGAAGGCGAGGCGGTAGAGTCCGAGCAGGACGAAGAAAGCGCCGCGGATGACGAGCAAGAGCCAAGCGACGAAGACGATTTTGTCATCGAATTAGATGACGGTCGCGAGGTGACCTTGAGCGAAATCCGAGAATGGGAAAAAGGCCATCTTCGCCTGCAGGACTACACGCGCAAAACGCAAGAGCTGGCCGAGCAGCGCAAACAGGTTGAGGAACAGGCCCAAAAATTGAGCCAAGTCCATCAACAATTAGCAGAACGTGTTGCCGAGCTTGAAGCGCTTGTTAAAACCAGCGAGGAGGATATCGACTGGGACGAGTTGCGCGAAATTGACCCAGCCGAATATTTGGCGCAAAAGGAAAAGTTGGAAAAGCGCAAGAAAGCGCTTGAAGAAGCCAAAAAACAGCAAGCCGGTATCAGTCAAGAGGTTCTGCAGCAAAAAATGCTTGAGGAGCAAAAGAAGCTGCTAGAACTCAATAAAGACTGGCTGGACGAAAGCGGTCGTCCGACCAAAAAATACGAGCAGGATGCGAAACTTGCTCGTGATTACTTGAATGAGTTGGGCGTTAGCGAACAAGAGCAGGCCATGATTATTGACCATAGATTATGGCAGGCAATCTTGGAGGCAGCACGCTTTCGGGCAGCAAAAAAGACCGGCGCAAGCGTCAAAAAACGGGTCAGAAAAGCGCCCAAGGTTTCCAGGCCTTCAGGCGCGCAAAAATCAAGCGTGCAGGCTGAGCTAGAAAAAGCCAAGGCACGTTTGGCCAGAACAGGCAGCATCGAGGATGCCCTGCTTGTTCGTAGGCTCACGGCAAAATTAAAACAAGGTTGAGGTAATAACCAATGGCACTACCGACTAACACTCAAACTACTTTTGCGACCAATGGGATTCGCGAGGACTTGGTAAATGTTATTTATGACATTTCGCCCGTCGAAACTCCGTTTATGTCGTCCATTCCCAAGGTTAAAGCAAAAGGCACTTTGCACGAATGGCAAACTGATTCGCTCGCGTCTCCGTCGAATAACGCTCAGCTTGAAGGCGACGACGCTCAAGCTGATGCAGCAAGCGCGACCACTCGGCTTGGCAACTATACGCAAATCAGCCGCAAGGTTGCTCGCGTCTCTGGTACTAACCGCGTAGTGAATTCTGCCGGTCGCTCCGATGAGCTTGACTATCAAGTTTTGAAGCGCGGCCGCGAACTGAAACGGGACATTGAAACCGCTTTGCTGGCAAACAAAGCTAAAAGCGCGGGTTCTGCGGGCGTTGCTCGCGAATTGGCGGGCGTTCCTGCGTGGATTGCGACCAACACCAATTTTGGCGGCACCGGCGCAGACCCGACGGGCGATGGTTCTGATGCGCGAACCGATGGAACTCAGCGCGCGTTTGCTGAGGCGGACCTGAAAGCCGTGCTCGGCGACATTTTCGATGCTGGCGGCCAGCCTGATTTGATCCTGGTCGGCTCATTCAACAAGCAGCAGATGTCCAGTTTCACCGGCAACGCGACCCGCTTTGTCGACGCAAAGGACAAGCGTTTGACTGCCGCGATTGATGTTTACGTCAGCGACTTTGGCGAATTGTCGGTCATTCCTAACCGCTTCATGCGTGCTCGCGATGCGCTTATCCTGCAAACGGATATGTGGGCATTCGCGACTTTGCGCGACTTCGAGGAAGTGCCGCTAGCCAAAACTGGCGACAGCGACGCGGTGATGATTGTTACCGAATACACGCTCGAAGCTCGCAATGAAGCATCAAGCGGCGGCGTGTTTGACTTGACTACTGCTTAATAACTAACCGGCGGGGCTTCGGCCTCGCCATTCTTGGCTTAGGAGTTAATAAAATGAGCGCATTCAACCTGAACAAAATCGCGTTGCCAGTCGTTATTTCTGGCGCAGAGGGCGCTGTTTCGGCGTACGTTCCAGTCCCCGAGGAATTTGACGGCGTAGTCGAGGAGATTCGCCTTGTTCCTGATGCGGCTGTTGATGCAAACACTACAATCACGCTGTCCGATGGCGAGGGCACGATTGGAACTATTGTCGTTCCATCTGGCGCCACGGTTGGCGCTGCCGTTTCGCAGAAATTCAGCGGCGATATCAAAGCAAACGACGTGTTAAAATTGACATCAGATGGTGCCGCGACAGGCGCATTTAACCTGCACGGCATTGTAGTTATTCGGCGATAAGGAGCTCGGAATGGCAAAAGGCAAAAACAAGCAGCACGCTGCAGAGGTCGATAGCGTGGCGGATGCAAAAGTTGCAAGCAAAAAACGCAAATATCTAGTCGTCCGTTCGTTTTCTCTGCCAAAAGAAGATGGCGGCCACGAAATCATCCGCTCGTTCCAGCGTGACGAATTGCGAAAAATTAAAACGGACGAGAGCGGGAAGCGCCTGCCCAACTATATTGAGCTGGATTCAGAGACAGCCATTGATTTCGTTGAAAAGGGGTATATTCGGCCAGCATGAAATACGTTTTAGACGTTGACCCAGTGACGGGGCTATATACAACGCTGAAAAAAGACGGCGACGTTTGGGTTGCTGAGACCAAGCAGGACGTCGAGGAGTTGTTGGACGAAAACCAACGGGAATTGACATCCAAGGAATCAGGGTGGAAGGGCGACTGGCACAAGGTCGCCTCAATCCCGCTGAACATTTGGAACCAGTGGAGCCTAGAGCTTAAGCGGCAAGGACGGCATCCGTTGCCTTCCCATCCGTCTAATCGCGACTGGTTCGTCGCAAAGCTAAACAGCAAGGATTGGTTCAAGCTGCGAACAAAAGAGGGGCGCATCTGATGACACTGTCTAACTATGACGAGCTAAAAACTGCAATTGTCAAGCAATCGCACAGGGAAGACGTTTTGGTTCTGGTCGACCAGTTTATTCGGTTGGCCGAAGCCGATTTTGTCGCAAATCCCGTCGAAACGCTAAAATTGGCGTCGCTCGTCAAAAAATCGAGTCTATCTGTTAGCGCTCAAGAAGTTGCGCTCCCGTCTGACTTTCTGTCATTGATTGGCGCAAAAATTATTTCAGGCTCGCAAATTTACCGCCTAGAATATAAAGCGCCAGAGCAGATGGACAGGCGAGGCGGGACGGGCGTTCCGTCGCAATTCACAATCACAAACCAAATCGAGTTTAATGTCGCGCCAGACGGAACTTATACGCTCGAACTGATTTACCACTCAACGCCGACGCCGCTAGATTCGACAAACACAACGAACGAAGTATTAACTAAATATCCGTCAATTTATCTATACGGGGCGCTGTTCCATCTGTTCAAATGGGCGGATGACGAGGAAAATGCCGCGAAATATGAGCGCCTGTTTTATCAAGCGATACAGGGAGCTAATCGTGCCGAAAAAGAAGGGAGATATGGTGCCGTTCCGGCCATGACGCCAGATAATTTTGTGGTGTAGCCATGCCGTTTAAAAAGAACATTCC
>RFJU01000117.1 GCA_003694805.1 Candidatus Woesearchaeota archaeon
CCCCTCCAACTGAGCACGTCTTCACGCTTCTCCGCCAGAAAAAAAGAACCCCTTTATAAATGTTTCGTCATTATTCAGTAGTTATACTATTGTTTGTGCAGGGGTTGGGCTGAACAAACAGCAAGCCCCGACAACCCCTTCAAAAAAAACCTCAAAAAACAACGCTCTTACGATGTGACCCGCCCATCCTCAACAACCGATACAGGATACACATCAGATGCGCTCACAATAGTCTCCAAAGCAACCCTGTCAGCATCATACCGTACAAACCCCCCACCTTCTTCATAATCTATTTTTGCCTCAATAACCCCCTCCACTTGTTTGAGCTGGTACTCCACCCCCAAGGCACAAGACGAGCACGTCATTCCCTCAACTTGAAGCGTCGCCTCACGAACATTCGCCAATGCTACACCCGGGCGTTGCGCAACGCCTTCATCAACAACTTGCTCTGTCGTTGAACACCCCGCCAGAAGCAAAAATAACAGCATAATAGCTCCTAAACCGAACACCCCTCCTTTTTTCGCATTTCGCACCATCAAGACACCGCTCACCGATACGCTATTTTTGCCAATAAAGGCGCCAACCCATATTTAAGGACAAATAAGAGCACAACGAGCAAAACAAAGGACGCCGCTACCAGCTTCCAGTTCTGCCTCACACCCTTTGCAGAGCAGGAGTTCTTCTTCCTCAAATACAAAACTACCGCCAACCCGAAAAAGAGTAACGCCAACCCCGTGAACAACCACGAATACCTTCCAATTGTCAGCGCTGTTGATACGCTTCCAAGTCCAAGCAACACAATAACGACAGGACCAACACAACACAAAGCCCCAAGAACCCCGGCAACACCTCCTGCAACAACCAAGTTCTTGTCCTCTTTTTTCATTTTCACTCCACACAACACGCCAAGTCATCAAGGTTTTGATCAAAACTCTGAGCGACTTTCTTGATAATTTCGCTCAACGTTGGAAATACATGAACCACATCCCTTATGTCGTAGATAGTCATCTTGTTCTTGATAGCGTAAGTCGCTGTTGTTATAATCTCTGCCGCCATAGGACCAACCGTGTGAACACCCAGCAC
>RFJU01000118.1 GCA_003694805.1 Candidatus Woesearchaeota archaeon
ACACACTCCACAACATACTCGCTTTCACAACGTCCCACAACAACAAAACCTCTCAAACAACCCTACTTCCTCGCCATAATCTCAATAATGTCGCCGTTCTCAAGCACATGATCTTTCCCCACAGGAAGCTTCGTCCTCACATTAATCGCCTTAATAAAATTATTCCCGAAATCGGAATGCAACCGGTAAGCAAAATCAAGCGCCGTCGCTCCTTCCTCCATCAAAAAACAATCAGGAAGCACCCTGCCTTCGCTATCCTCAAGCTTTCCCACCCCGCCAGGAAACACTGCCTTTCTCTTCAATAAAGTAAAAACTGCTTGGTTAAGCACGTCCTGCACCCCTGTCGAACCAAGAACGCCAAGCACCTTCTCGCGAATGAACGCCAAAGCAGACCTTTGCCGATCTGAAAGCCCCGCCTCATTCTTCACAACAAACTCCCGCTCCCCCGGAATGTACTCAATCAACCCTTGCTTAGCCGCCTCGCGCAGCGCCAACTCAGACTCTGCAGAACAAGGAATAATCAACACATCCGGAAAAGCAGCCCTCAGCCGTTCTACTTGCTCCAACGCCCCGGGCATGTCTGCCTTGTTCGCTGCAATGAGCATAGGCTTTGTTTTTCGCCGTAAAAACTTGGCCAAACCAAACAAGGCCTCCTCCGTCCACTCAAGCGGAGGAACCGTCAACAAAGCCGCTGTTTCAAGCGCCTCCTTCACTAACTCTTCGTCAACACCAACGCCGGACAACTGCTTTGCAAGCGCCTTGACAATATCCCCACGCGTTTGCTGAACACTCCTCGCAAACTTTTCCCACCCCTTCTTCAAAATGCTCAAGAACCAAAAATCCAATTCTCGATCCAAGAACCGCACATCCTCAAGAGGATCATAACCCCCAACACCCACGAACTCTCCTTTCTCGTTTGTAGAACCGGAGGCGTCAACAACGTGGACCAACGCATCAGCCTGGTTTAAATCATTCAAAAACTGCAAACCCATTCCCTCTCCCTGATGCGCCCCCGGAACGAGGCCTGCCACGTCAATTAAATCAACCGGAACAAAGCGAAACGGACCTGCAACAAAACCTGTTCGAGGATTGCTCACCTTCCCAAACGCCCGAGCAGGATCCTCCACCCTCACGAACCCAACCGCCCGATTAGGCTTGATCGTTGTGAAAGGATAATTCGCGATTTCAACCTCAGCAAGCGTTGCCGCCTTAAAAAACGTCGACTTTCCACAACTCGGCTTCCCAACAATACCGATGAGCATGCCTTCTCAGAAGACACTCCAAACTTTTAAATATTCCTTCCCCTCTTCAAGACCGAAAAAGACCAACCGCCCAAAAAATAACGCGAACAAAACAACCCATGAGCATCACCGCCTTTTTCAAACAATACCTCCTGCGCAAACAACAGCGAAAACTCTACCTTGCTCTTCAAGACATTCTTCAAACCAACCTGGGCAACCTCCTCTCCCAAGACCCGCAAGAAATCCTCCCGACAGCCCCGCTCAACATCGCCCTCAAACGCATGATTGAACGAGGAAATTCCTTTCTCCTTGTTCTCGACAAAAACAAGCCCCTCGGCATCCTGCGCGAGAAGGCCTTCCTTGAAGAACGCGCGTTCAACAAAAACTTTCTCAACCTCCCTGTCAAGTCCTGCATGGAGCCCGTACCGCCTATTCTAGCAAACGAGGCAACACTCCACGAAGCCATGGAAAGCGCGGTCCAACACCAACACACCGAAACGCTCGTCAGGCTCCCTAACAACAACCTCGGCGTCGTCTCCCTCCAAGCCATCGCAGAACGAATCGATAGACATTACAACGACCTTATCGAGAACATCGACATCCTCCCCAAAGTCAAAGACTTCACCTTTGCTCCCGCAATCTGGGTAGACTACGACACCCCGCTCCTCCAAGCAAGACGCCTCCTCCTGACCAGCCCCTCAGGAAGCCTCCTTGTCAGGCCACCCGACGACTTTATTCTCAAAGGCATTATTACCGAAAGAGACTTCATCTCCGAATTCTACAAGTATGGCGCAGAGTTCTCTCGCTTCCTCTGCAAAAACATCATGAACAGCCCCGTCGTCACCATCCGCCCCGAAACAGACATCTTCGAAGCCAACAGGGTCATGCTCAAGCAAGGATTTCGCCGGCTTCCCGTCACTGAGACCAACAGGTACCTCGGAATCATCACCCCTCTCCAACTCTTCGACTGCCTCATCAAAACCTACCACCAATTCACGAGGAAACAAATAACGAGCCAAGCGAGACCGCAAGGAAAACAAAAGCCAGGAAAGGAAGCAAAGAAAAACAAGGCACCCAGGAAGCCCTCTCGAGAAAAAACAAACGCTAAGAACTCTTAAAAGAAAAACGCTCAGCACTGGCAAAAGCTCCTTGCAACGCCACAAAACTTAAATACAACACCCATATTTGAAGCAACGAAAGCCTTGAGCACTCCGGGGGTGGTCACGTGAAACCAACTGTAGTCATCGTCGAAGACGATGCCAACATCGCACTTGCTGAGAAAATGATTCTTGAAGAGCACTACGACGTCCACGTCGCTCACGACGGAAAAGAAGGGCTCGGCCTTATCAAAACCCTCAAGCCAGACCTCGCCATCCTAGATGTCATGATGCCCGCCATGGACGGTTTCACCCTCTGCAAACACATAAAATCTGATGAAAACCTCAAGAAAACAAAGGTCGTCATGGTCACAGCAAAGAACCAAGAACGAGACGAAGCACAAGGGTTAGAACTCGGAGCCGACGACTACATCATGAAACCATTCGAAGATATTGAGCTTCTCCATGTCGTGCGCCAAGTCCTCAACCAAGCATGATTCTGCACGACCTCCTCACCACGTACCACCGCACCAACGCGTTTCTCGCAACCAATGCAGGACTCCTTTTCATCTCAACTATTGAAACTGTCTTGTTCTTCCTCATCACCTACATGCTCCTCAGTGAACTGCGGAGGACAGAGCAAAAAATATTCCTCAAACGCCTCATCCTCTCCTTCACAGCGTTTTTTCTAGGAGCGACCCTCCAAGCAGCAACCCTTGCCATACACGTCTTCGCTAACAATCCATCCTACTACGCCATGACTATTGGCATTATCAACACGCTCAAGCTAGCTGGCGTCGTCCTCATCACGAATGCTTTCATCAACCCCCAAACGGCGCGCACAATACTCAACAGAAAAACACTCGCCGAACTCACCTTCGTTTTTCTCGTCAGCGCCGTCCTCCACATACTCGCCGTTGCGACAGAACAACTCGCCCTCACCTCCAACACGCTCACCTTCTTTTTCGAAACCTTCACAGCAATCTTCGCGCTCCAAGCAGTCATCATCGTCGCACAAAGCAAACAGCACTACGGTAAATACGCGTTTTCAATCGCACTCGCATTTCTCTTGCTCTCCCTCAAGCCCTTGCTCATAATTATCAACGTCCTATTTTTCGAGTCGCAGGCACAAAGACTGCTCATCGTTGCACACCCCCTCCCCCTCCTAGCAACCCTTCTTCTCTTCCGAGTCGTTTATCTCAGACTGGTAGACAAAGCATCACTCCGTGAACGCCTCGCGAAAGCAACCACTCTGTACGAAAAAGAAAAAGAAATAGGAAAGCTCAAAGAAGAGTTCCTTGACCTTGTCAGCCACGAGTTCCGCACACCCCTCACCACCATAACCCTCTACACAAAGTTCTTGCAAAACCACACGACCAACGAAGGCAAGCGCTTCCTCTCGGTCCTTCAACAAGAAACCTCCAGGTTATCAGAACTTGTCAACGACCTCCTCGACATAAGAAAACTCGAACAAGGAAAGATGAAACTCAAGCCCAAACTGGTAGCAATCAAAGAACTCATCGCCGCAGCCGCCCCTCCCGCCCTTGCAGAATCCAAACAGCTCACCCTCTCAATCCGCGCACCAAAAACGCTGAAAGCCCACGTAGATCCCGACCTTTTCAAGCACCTCATCCAAAACCTCTACAGCAACGCGATAAAGTTCACGCCAGAAGGAGGAGCAATAACCATCTCTGCGAGGCGTTCTTCAACAAGAAAAAAAGCTTCTGCACCTGCGGCTTCCAAGAACAGCATAGAAATCAAAATCAAAGACACTGGCGTCGGGATCCCCAAGCAAGACCTCCCCCACCTCTTTGACAAGTTCTTCCAGTCAGGACATCACCTCACCAGAACACAGAAAGGCACAGGACTAGGCCTCGCCATTGTAAAAGAAATCGTGGACCTTCACCGAGGAACCATAACCGTAGCGTCAACCCCGGGCAAAGGGACAACATTCACTATAACCATCCCGCAACCAATACCAACAAAACACAAACAACCCCGAAAACGGGCTAAAGAACCGCGCTAATAACGCCCGATTCGCCATTCACAAAAAACAAACGCAACACCTTCCCCTCCCCTCCCCACTGCTTTGCAAGCAACGCCCTAATTTTTCGAAGCTGCCTCGCCGCTTTCACTTGCCGGGCAGAGCACTTCACCTCAAAAATATGCACTTCATCATCCTTAATACCAATAACGTCAATCTCCGCAAGCATCCTAGGACGCTTCCCTCGAGAAAACAGAGGACAATGCGTGTAGATTTCGCGATACTGACCTCTCAGCCTCTCAGCCAGCGCCACTACGTACGTGTCGTGTAGGTCTATACGCAATCACCACGAATCCGGGAGAGTGCTCCCTCGCCCCTGCGACGCCGCAAAAGAAGGCAAGGGGCACTAACTCAAAAAACCTTAAACAATCAACCCAACAAAACCAGTATAAAAACTTTATGGAAGCCTTTAAAACAAGAATCAGAATCCAAAAGCCATGTGCGCACAAAAACAACTCCGACCTCCGCAAACACCCCTCTCCTCAACGACGCAGGCGCCCTCCCTTGCAGCGACGTTCACGGAAACGATAACCACCGGGCCACTCCCCAAAGGATGCGTTCTCTGTGCCCAAGGCAGAAAAAGTGTTCTCTATGTCACCGGGCTCTGCCCGCGAGCCTGCTTCTACTGCCCCCTTTCTGAAGAGAAAAACAAAAAAGATATCACCGCCATCAACGAATGGGAAACAAAAAATACAGAAGATATCATCCAAGAAATAACGCTCTGCCAATCACGAGGCCTCGGCATCACCGGTGGAGATCCACTCATGCGCATTGAGCGCACAACTTCTCTCATTACCGCCTGCAAGCAAGCCTTCGGCCCCGACTTTCACATCCATCTCTACACCAGCCTCAACCTCTTCATACCCAAACTGCTCCAACCCCTCTTTGAAGCAGGGCTTGATGAAATCCGAATCCACCCCGACCTTGAAAGCACCACCCTCTGGGAGCGCATCCCCAACGGTTCTCGCTATTCCTGGACGTTCGGAATTGAAATACCCGCACTGCCCGGGAAAGAAGAAACAATCCGACGCCTCATCACATACGCCAAAGACCACGTGTCCTTTGTCAACCTCAACGAACTCGAAACCAGCGAAACGAACGCGCAAGCACTCGCCAAACAAGGACTCAGAAAACTCCCCGGAACCACCCACGCGATAGAAGGATCCAGAGCCACTGCCTTACGCATCATAGACTACTGCAAACAAGAAAAACTCACCCCTCCCCTCACCATCCACTTCTGCCCTTCCCGCTTCAAAGACGCCGTGCAAATGCGAAAACGTCTCCTGCTCAGGGCACAAAGCGTGAAACACCCGTTTGACACTATCACAGAGGACGGCATGCTCAAGCGAGGCGTTCTCTACCCTGACACGCTCGTCCCAGGAACCCGATACCGAGAACGCCTTGCCAAACACCGAAAAGAAGCCCTCGCACATCTTCACCGCATCAAAGCACGCATAACAGCCCAGCACCGCATCAACCCCGCAACGCTCATCATTGATGAAAACAAGCCGCGCATCATCTGCCCTGAAAAAACAGCAAAGCGGCTCGTCCCCGCGCTTCGCCACCTCGGCCTCGTCGCAGCCGTCGTAGAAGAATACCCGACCAAGGACGCCCTTGACGTAGAAATAACGTTTCTTTGAATCCCGACACGGCACGAAGAACAACAAAAAAATCAACAAAGCACGCGCCCAACAAACACCTACTTAGCCTTTCGTTGAAAAGAACGAATGCGCTTTTTTAGCGAAGGATCGGCATCTTTGAGAATGCGTGCAATGAGCTCTTGCTTGTACGCGTTGAACTCGTCACTCATGACCTTCACAACGCTCTGCTTCTTTTTCGAAGCAGAAGCTTGCTTTTTCAGATTCTCAACTTGGCCGCTTTGTTTCTCCTCTCCTGCTTTACCCCGCTTCTTCCCTGAAGCCCTCTTTTTTTTCGTCACGGACGATGCGCGCTTGCGCTTAGGCAAACGCTTCTTCTCAGCAGCAACCGCAGATTTCTTCGAAGACGGCTTAGGAAGAACGGAGGACACCCCTCCCCCCTCCTCTGTCAATGCATTAATCATGAAAATACGGTGGGCCAAGGCGCGCACAACATCTTCTTTTTGACGAAGCGGGGCGAGATCAGCGGCGAGCTCACTGTCACCAATAACCTGCTCGACCCACGGCGCGAAAAAGTTCCCCTCACTGTGAAACTGCTCGTTTACCTCTTCCTCGCTCATGCGCTCCAACAAGAACTTCAACTCCTCAATACTCGCCGCACGATCGTTACCCAGCCGATACTGCAACTCTTCTTGCTCAACCTTCCGTAAAAATCGCCGCATACCCTTACCTTCGCCCACGCCCCTATTTAAATCTTACGTCGAAGCAAAAAGCGTCTCACCTCCAAAACACCCTCCCCAAAACCTTCTTAAGCAAAGAACTCCTCCCTCAGCACCCATTCCAACAAAATCACCGAATTCACCACACATTACAAGAAAAAAACAGAATAACGATGAAGGGCGCGGAACACCAACGAGAACGCAAGGAAGCCAGGACCGGGCATGAAAAGGCATCCCTCGCGAAGGAACCTTGGATTTTCAAATACCAGCCAAGAACGACTAAGGACGTTATAGGTCAAGAGGAAGCGGTCAAGAAGGTTGAAACCTACATCCAAGCATACAAACCAGGAGGAAAAGCCCTTCTCCTAGCAGGCCCAACCGGGAGCGGCAAGACGGCAACCGTCCACGCCATCGCAACCGAACACTCAAGGGAAATTCTCGAAGTCAACGCGTCAGACACGCGCAACAAAGACCAACTGTTTACCATTGTCGGCCAAGCAAGCAAGTCCATGAGCATCTTCGGGACCGGAAAGATCATACTCATCGATGAAATCGATGGCCTGGCAGGAAACAAAGATAGAGGCGGGGCGCTAGCCGTTGCAGAACTCATCAAACAATCAAAACACCCCATTATTCTCACGACCAACGACCTTTCACCTCAAAAACTCAAGCCAATCCGCAAACAAACAACCACCGTCCTCTTCCCCCCTGTTGACACCAATACCATCACGGCTCACTTGGAGTACATCTGCCGACAAGAAAACATCACAGCCCCGAAAGAAGCCCTCAAAACACTCGCGAGACGCTCGAACGGGGACGTACGCTCAGCAGTCAACGACCTCCAAGTCCTCTGCGCTTCAGGAACGCTGGACACGAGCCTGCTCGACATCATCGCCCAACGCGACCGGACAGAAACCATGCTTCACGCCCTCCTACGCGTCTTCAAAACAACGCAGGCGAACGTCGCTCTCGGAGCATTCGACGAGGTGAACGAAGATCTCGACAAAATCTTCCTTTGGATGGATGAAAACCTCCCCAGAGAATACACCCGTCCTGAAGACATCGCAAAAGCATATCACGCACTTGCCCTTGCAGACCGCTTCTTTGGCCGCATCAAACGATGGCAACACTACCGCTTCTACGTCTATTGCTACATCCTCCTTTCAGCAGGCATCGCCCTCGCAAAGCAAGAACGCTACCAAGCCACCAACGCCTACCAAGAACCCAAACGCATCCTCAAACAATGGATGGCCAAGCAAAAAAACTTCAAAAAACAGGCTATCGCAAGCAAACTCGCCGACGCGACCCACACAAGCACGAAGCGCGCCCTCCAAGAAACGCTTCCTTACTTTCGCCTTACGTACCAGCACGCAACACACGCAGAGAAAAAACACCTCGCAGACAACCTTGACATCACCCCTGAAGAACAAGCGTGGCTCGAGCAACGCAATTGACTGCACAAACTGACTGCCCAGACTGCACGAAAACATGACAGGCAAAAAAAACAACACCCAAACCAAAGGCATCATAATCGGCGGAAAATTCGGAGAAATACTTGCACGACAAAAATCAACCACGACGCTAGAAATCGGGGAACTTCTCATCGCAGAAACACCGGAACAACGCATCCTCTTCCAAGTCTACGACCTCCTCTTCGGGTCGCAGCTCAGCCAACAAAACCTCGAACTCATCAGCGGCATGAACCTCGAAGAACACCAAGCAAGCATGGAATTCCTCGAACCACACGAACGAACCTACACCCTCGCCTTCATCAAAGCCCTCGCGACGCTGAAAGGAAGAACAATCCGAACCGCAAAAACCCTTCCTGCTTTCTTCTCCCACCTCCGCGATGTCCAAGAAGAAGACCTCGTCTTCACCACCCCCCCAAACCCCCTCTTCGTCGGCAACCTCCGATCAGGATCCAAACAACTCGACATACCCATCAACCTCCCAGGGAGAGAAACACTCACCCACCATATTCTCATACCCGCAACGACAGGAAGAGGCAAGAGCAACCTCATGAAAGTCATACTCTGGAACTTGGCGAGCGAAAACTACGCAGGAGTTCTTGTCTTGGACCCTCACGACGAATACTACCGAGGATCCCACGCCCTCAGCAACCACCCCAACAAGAACAAAATCGCCCACTACTCCCCAAACCCGTCCCCCGGCCAACCAACGCTCACGATCCACACGTCACTCATCCGCCCCGAACACTTCGACGGAGCACTCTCCTGGAGCACCGCCCAAAAAGAATGCATTACAGCATACTACAAAAAATTCAAAGAACACTGGATCGAGGCCATCATCAAAGCAGAAGAACTCGATCAACAAGTTGTTTTTCGAGAAGAAACCGCCGCTGTTGTCAGGAGAAGACTTATCAACACGCTCGGCATCACCTACAAAAACAACACGCCAACAACCTCAGCAAGCCCTTTCAGCTTCCATTCAGGAACAACCACCATACGCGACGTCCTCTCCCGTATTGAAGAAGGATCCATCGTTGTCATCGACACAAGCAGCTTCAGCGGCGCACAAGAAATACTCATCGGCAGCATGTTCGCTTCCGCCCTATTTGCGTCATACAAGCGCCACAAAGCGAGAGGAGCTCTAGAAGAAAAGCCTGTTGCAGTAATAGTCTTGGAAGAAGCCCCCCGCGTCCTCGGCAAAGAAGTCCTCGAACAAGGACCAAACATATTCAGCACCATTGCAAGAGAAGGGCGAAAGTTCAACCTCGGTATTGTCGCAATCACCCAACTCCCCTCCCTCATTCCCCGCCAAATTCTTGCAAACATGAACACGAAAATCATCTTAGGAACGGAAATGAAGCCAGAACGCCAAGCTATCATTGAGAGCGCAGCCCAAGACCTCAGCAAGGACGACAGGGCCATCGCCTCTCTTGACAAAGGAGAAGCAATAATAACCAGCAACTTCACCAAATTCGCCATTCCAGTTGCCATACCCTACTTTCCACACTACGCGGCATCAACAACGCAACAACACGCCCCTGCTAAGAGTGTCAAGAAAGCATTTGCAGGAATCAAGACTCAACAATAAACAACAAGGAGCACCGAACCACAAGAAAAAAAGGCAAAAAATGAAGAAAAAAGCACTACGTGCATAACGAAAAACCGCTTTCGAAACAAAAGAGCGGTGATCAACGAAAAACCATCAAAGAGGCACCAAGCCCCATGACAGAACCCCTCGTTTTCGCCCACCTCGCAGACCTTCATATTGGCGCTTGGCGAGAGCAAAAATTCAACACCCTCACGATTGACGCATTCAACAAAGCAATCGATTTCTGCCTCGCAAGACACGTCGCCTTCATCCTCTTCTCCGGCGACCTCTTCAACACAGCACTCCCTAACATTGACCACCTCAAACAAGTCATAATCAAACTCAAAGAATGCAAAGCACAAAACGTTCCGGTCTACTGCATTCC
Organism: Candidatus Woesearchaeota archaeon; assembly: GCA_003694805.1. Lineage (NCBI taxonomy): Archaea > Nanobdellati > Candidatus Woesearchaeota > Candidatus Woesearchaeota archaeon. The sequence continues at coordinate 10,142 of RFJU01000118.1, forward strand.
AGGAAGCCACGACTTCAGCCCAAGCGGCAAAACCATGCTTGACATACTCGACGAAGCAGAACTCCTCACCAACGTCGTCAAAGGAAGCGTGCAAGACGGCAAGCTCAAACTCTCATTTACCATCGACAAAAAAACCGGCGTGAAAATAACAGGGATGATAGGCAAACGCGGCGCGTTGGAAAAGCATTACTACGAAGACCTCGACCGCGCAGCTCTTGAAGAAGAACCCGGCAAGAAAATCTTCATGTTCCACTCAGCAATCACCGAACTAAAACCAGCGGAGCTTGCTCAAATGGACTCAGCGCCCATCTCCTTCCTTCCCAAAGGCTTCGACTACTACGCAGGAGGGCACGTTCACATCGTCAAAGACACCACTCTTCCCGGGTATCGCAATGTCGTCTACCCCGGCCCCCTCTTCCCCGCAACCTTCAGAGAGTTGGAAACGCTCAAGCAAGGAAGCTTCTGCATCGTCGAAGACTGGAAGCTACACCGCATCCCTCACAAAATCAAAAACGTTACGGCATTAACTATCGACGCAGAAGGCAAAGACCCCGCCGGCGTCGAGCAAGACATACGAGAACGCCTCTCCACCATAGATCCGACCGACGCAATCATCCTTCTCAGGATCGAAGGAACCCTCCACTCGGGAAGCCCAGCAGACATACCCTTCTCAAACATCATTCACGAACTCATTCAAAAAGGCGCGTACCATGTAGCGAAGAACACGGTCAAGCTCACCAGCAAAGCATTCGAAGCCATCACCGTCACGAGCAAATCAGCTGGAGAAGTTGAAGAACAAGTCCTGACAGAGCATAAAGGATCGTTTGGAAACCTCTCCACGGTAGGGCTCACCAAGGAAGACGAAATCTCCCTTGCAAAATCGCTTCTCCACGCGCTCAGTGAAGACCAGCATGAAGGAGAAAAAAAGTACGAATATGAAGACAGAGTAAAAACGACGGCTCAAGAACTCATCAAGCAAACGCTCCGAAAACCTCAACAAAGCAGAAAACCATCCTAATTAACTAACGCTCGGCGTCACGCCCGAGCGGTCTTCAGCAAACACGCAACTCGCTCACGCGACATGCCTGCACCCCTCCTTCACAACAAGTAACGGTCAATCAAGTGCTCGACCTCGTGCTCGTTCCACCCGGCAGAAACGAGCTTTTCCCGAATCACGTCCCTGGAAAGCCCTCGTGCAGCGGCCTTCGCAATGAACTCTTCCATCTGCTCCATCCTCTCCTCGTACTCGCTCTTGCCGATGTCAAACTCGCCTGACGTGTCAAAGCCGTGCCTGAGCTTCACCATGTCCGAGAAGAAAAAATACGCTCCGGCCAGCAAGGAACCAACAACGACGAACGCAAGCACAAGCAAAGGAACACTCAAGCCTACCTGCTGCTCCCCTGCTCCTCTACGCCCATCGATCTCTTCCTGCGCAACGACACGTCCCGTCACGCCACCTAAACTCGTCTCCGCTTCCGTCTCGCTCCCCCCCTCTGCTAGCACTGAAGCAGATTCGTTTGCGTGCTCTTCCTCCTCAGACGCGTTTTGCACTCCGCGAGGAGCTTCATCAACGAGACCTTCATCAACAGCTCCGCCCACCCCTCTTTCAGACAAGCTTTCGTCTTCTTTCTTCAAGGCACCGAGAGCAAACCACCCCGCATCACTAAGAAATGCGCGCGCATACACAAAATGCCTATCCTCACGATCCTGAACCACCCCTTCCTTCTTCCAACCCTCATCCGAATAGCGGTACACCACCCACGTTGTTTCGCTCAAGTCGTTTTCCCTCGCCCATTTCTTAGGAGCTCGAAAAGCAACCACTTTGGAAGCGTCCTCAAGACTCTTGCCACTGATTCGCCAAAACTCAAGAACGTCAAAAGAAGGAGTCTTCATCCCAGCGGGCTTCTTCTTTGTTGTCTGCACGTACAGCTTCACACCACTGGCGGCTTCGCGAAACGTTAACACCACTTCACGAATTGCTGTCAAGGAGTCTTCGACCACTATTGAAACACGCTCGCCCTCGCCAACGCGCCCCCACCCATGCTCAACAGAAACAAGAGCATCGCTGTCAAGAAAAGAAATCTGGGCGTTCATTTCTAACGTTTCTTGGGAAATAGCGTTCCTGGTTTGGAATGTGAAGGGCGAACTCACGGAACACTGCCCGTTCACGTCGCACGCCTCCACGCGGAACCAATACAAAGAACGAGGATCCAACCCGTCAACTTCCAATTCCGCCTCGGTCGAGAAGCCATCTGAACTCACCGATCGTTCCATGGCATCAGCCGCCTCCTCCCGCTTACTGAGCAGAAGGGTGAAACGGGAAGGCTCGTCAACTTCAACCCTAATACGTGCAGTAACGCCTTCGACACGCAGTAACTGGGGTGAAGACCGAGAAAACCTTGGCGGTTTGGCGTCCTCAATCTTGAACGAAGCCGAAGCGCCTACGCTATCACAAAGAACACGAGCAGCGTACTCGCCGTTCTTCAAAGGCGCAACAAGCCACTCCACCTCGAACCCGTCACCGCCTCTCTTCCAATCCTCTTCCCCGACGGCCATGTGCTCAACCACGCCGCCTTCCTTGCTCTCTTCAACAAACAACTCGCACGAAGCCTTCTCGCTTGCAAAGGCAACCACCATGACTTCCTCTGCCTGAAGAACATCCCCGTCGTCAGGAGAAGAAATTCCGACCTCTAACGCGTAACTGAAAGGAACGAGGAGAACAAAAAAAGAAACGAGCAACGCCGTAACGAACAACAAAAACCCAGCGCGACGGTTGCCTTGAACGGCATCAGCTCCTTCTTCTGCCAGCGACATCAATAACCCTCCCCTGCACAAGAATCACGTGCTCATCTAACCACTTTCGACCTTCAATCAGTTCAGTCTCCTTTCGTTCAGATAACTTCGCTTTGTTATTTAAACATTTCGAGCCCCCGGCCCCTCCTCCCCCGAGCAACACGCTTCACGTTTCCGTGCTCAACGTAAAACCTGGCAAAAAAACAAACGGGGCGCTCACCACTCACGGGCAAGCACCAAGCAACTACAAAGAAAGATTTAAAAAAGAAAAAATAGCAAACGACTACCGTGACCCTCACTCCTCCTGGCAAGCTCAGCAGGCTACCAAAAAAGATCGATAACGTCACTAACTCCCCGCAACCCTCCTTTTCTAGATTAGCCGCCCTTTTCGTTCTCCTGGTCCTGCTGGTCGCGATAACGGCTGCTTCTTTTGCGGCAGCCCAAACGCTCCAAGACCTGCAAAAGCTCAGAGAACGCTCAGAACGCCCCGAAGACACCCAGCAAGCAATAAGGAATGAGCAAGCAAAACCGTCTCAAGAGCACGACGAGACTCTGCAAGCACCTGAAAGCACCACGCCCACGACAGACGTGTTAAGTCGAATAATCGACCTTCTCATCGTCTTGCTAGCTGTCGCCGCTGTCGTGTGGGCGTGGCTCTACTACGAGCGCTTACGAAAGGGAAAAACAGCGCAGAAACAGAAGGCCAAAGAAGCAGAGCGAGCAGAACTTGCCGAGCAATACAGCGTAGCAGAGGAGATCATACCCTTCGCGGCCAAGCTCCGAAAGCAAGGGTACACTGACAAAGAAATCCTTGCTATTTTAGTAAATCAAGGGTGGCGCAAAAACGTTGTGCGAGACGTTCTCGCCCACCTTGACGAAGAACAAGGCACGCAGCCCCCTCCACCTGGACCAACCTAAACAAAAACCCCTTGCCAAGACGAATCTTGCTCTAGCCCTTCAGCACGCCACAGCACGTTCTCCAGCACACACTCCCCGCTATCAAGAGAAGCGTTGAGCACTGCTCTGCGCCTTGCCTTCAAAGCTGCTTCACCGCAGCAGTTACTTGCTCAAGCCTTTTCTTATTCCTGCGCATCATGGCATTTGCCACAGCGACGAACCGCTCCAACAAGCCATGCTCAACCCAGACCTGCTCCCTATCCGCAATAGGAACGGCCAACTCTTCAGGGCCAATCATTTCAATCATCAACCGCTCCTCTTTCAAAGAAAAAATGCCGCAACGCTTAAACCCCAACGGCCTGACCACGTCAATGAACCGCTGCGCATCCTCGATCGTCCTAGCGCAGAGGTGCAGAATTGCAGGCTGAAACCGCAACCAAAGCAACCCCTCTGAAGACGCCTCAGCAACGCACCGCTTCACGTCCTCGGGATCGACTTCGTCGTGGCAACGCAAAAGAAACCTTGCCTCGTGCTTCTTCCCACTTTCTGGAACGTCCAACAGCACAATCCTCCCCGAGCAACTGCTTGTTGTGTAGAATGAGGCGTGCTTATTCAGCACAGCTAAACATTCGCGAATTGGCTCGTCAACAGACCCCTTGTCGCTCCTGTCAAATTCACACATCCGCCTCAGCGCAACCGCTTTTTCTTCAGCAAAACCCACAACGACTCCCCCTCCCGCAAATCATCACGGCCTTGCGCTTACGATCTCTTGCGCCTTCCCCGCCGGGTTTCCAGTTCACGGCGAAAATAGTGCGCTTTCACGAAGGACTGCTCTTTGTAGAGAACGACTGCAATGATGAGGAGCACGAGCACAATCATGAAAACCGCGCTCAACCCTACGTAACGCCCAATAATGAGGACTTCAATGATGGTGAGGATGAAGAAGAGGAGAAGAAAGGCTAAGAATGAAAATACCAACAACCATGTCGCCTGAAAAATAATCCGTGAATTCATACCTGCCTCTTGTGACCTCCCCGTCAACCTAGCACTTTGCTTTAAACAACCCCTTGTTCGCCTTAGCAGTGCACAACATCAGCACAGGAGCCCAACAAACGCCTCCTTGCTCGATTCATCCTTCTCGAGTTATTTGACCTATTTAAGTGTTTTGTGCCTCGCCAACCTGCAAAAATAAAAGAAAAAAGAAAAGAGAAAAAAGAAAAGAAGCGGCCAAACACGCGAAAATTTATAAATTCAAAGCGCTTACTTAAATGTACTTAAAAACGTACTTAAAAACGACACCAGCAAAATTTGAAGAGGGGAATGAATGGGGGAATGAATGCGAGGAGGCGTTTTTCCTTCGCAAGCACTTTTTTTGTAAACGTGTTCGGAGTCCGTTTTGCTCGAAGCAATACTCCTCCAAACCTTCCCTAACCTTGTTACTCCCCCAACAAGCGATTACGACTGCACGAGCAAAACAACAAGCCCCCTTCCTTTGCTGGCAGCGAGGAAAAGGAACATCGCGCCGAAAAAGAACAAGCAGGAGAGGGTGCGAACACCCCACAAGCGCGGGAAAGCGAGCAACGCGCAGAAAACTCTCCCGAAACAGCCTGTTTTCTCTTTTTCATTTCTCACCATAAAAGAGTTCCTGTCCCGCCTTTCCACAAAGGCAGCACAAGCAGGGCAGCACCTCACAGGCGCGAAGGAGTCTTTGCAAACACGAAAGCACGACTACTCGAAAAACGCCCTCCAAAAGCTTTCTCGCGCCACAACAACCCTGCACACCGACCTTTCAGCCATCACGTGGAAGCCAGGCCCTCCAACAACAGACTTACAAATACTCTTTAATGCAGGTGTGCTCGGCAGCAAAATCAACCTCCGACTCCTCAAAGGCCCTGCAAAGTATACTGCCATTCTTCCTGCCAAACGCGCTCAACTCCTCCTTACAGCACTACCTCGGAAAAGAGTCGTGAGCATCATTGAACGCCTCAGCGAAATTCGCATCCGCCTCGCCAAGAAGACGTACGACACCCCCGGCGTTCTCGCCGTGATAGGCAATGCCTTGGCGCAGCGAGGCGTCAACGTAGAGCTCATCATCAGCAACCACCCCGACGTTTCGTTTTTTATACGAGAAGAAGCCCTCCCGCTAGCACGGGCCATTCTCTCTACACTGCTCAAGCAAGACATCGCTCAAGCAAAGCAGAAACCTCGATAATGGCATAGTAACGCCACCCACTTCTGTGCCGTGACGCCGCCCCCCTAAGCAACCCCCCTCAGCGCGCAGGGCAGATGATGGCAGGAAGATTGCAACCTACACGGGGACGACCGCGCCTAGCGCCCAGCCAGAACATATAAAAACCAAAGACGAGTTTCTCTTCCTCAAAAAACCTCTCCACAGGGGAAGTTTTTTTTTTAGGAGGGTGTTTGCAGAGAGGGCTTTTGCAGAGTCCAACGCGGGCTTGCAGCGAGTAAGCCTTTTGAGGATTCGAAGTAAAAATGAGTGTTGAACAACGGAACAAGGATACAGCGTTCCCCCCGCAATACGACGCGCACGAAGCAGAGGAACGCTGGCAGAAGCACTGGCAAGAAACAGGCATTTACACCTTCAAAGAAGACCCGGCAAAGCCGGTCTTCAGCGTTGACACGCCACCGCCGACTATGAGCGGCGATATGCACCTCGGCCACGCCCTCAGCTACGCACAGCAAGACTGCTTCGTTCGCTACCAACGCATGCGCGGCAAAAACGTCCTCTACCCGTGGGGGACTGATGACAACGGCCTTCCCACCGAACGCCTTGTGGAAAAGAAGAAAAACATCAAGGCAACCAGCATGGCCCGCGACGCGTTTCGCAAGCTCTGTCTCGAATTTGTCAAGGAGCAACAACCCCTCTTCACCCAAGACTGGATTCGCCTCGGGATGAGCTGTGACTTCGCAAAACCCTACAGCACCATCGACACTGACGCTCAGAGAACCGCACAAAAATCCTTCATCGACCTCTACAAAAAAGGCCTCGTCTACCGAGCAGAAACGCCCGTTTCGTGGTGCCCGCACTGCAAAACAGCCATAGCCCAAGCAGAGTTCGAAAATGTGGAACTCAAGAGCTCCTTTAATGATATAGTATTCACCGCTGAGGATGGCGAAGAACTCGTTATAGCAACGACGCGTCCAGAACTCCTTCCCGCCTGCGTGGCTGTCTTCGCGCACCCCGAAGACAAGCGCTACCAACACCTTGCAGGGAAACGCGTCACCGTCCCCCTTTTCAACTACTCAGTCCCTGTCCTTTTCGACGAGTCCGTTGAAAAAGACAAAGGAACGGGGTTGATGATGGTCTGCACGTTCGGCGACAAAGAAGACATCGACAAGTGGCACCGCTACGGCCTCGACCTTCGCATCGTCTTCACCAAAGAAGGCAAACTCAACAACCTCGCAGGGAGGTACGAAGGTCTCACCATCCAAGAAACCCGCACGAAGATTCTCGAAGACCTCCGCAAAGAAGGGCGTTTGCGCAAGCAGGAAACGATTGTGCACGCGGTGAACGTCCACGAGCGGTGCGGAACCGAGGTCGAATACCTCAAAACGCCGCAATGGTTCATTAAAATCCTCGACCGAAAAGACGACCTCCTCAAGGCAGCCGACGAAATTACGTGGTACCCTGCTCACATGAAGGCTCGATACGTTCACTGGGTGAAAAACCTTAACTGGGATTGGTGCATCTCACGCCAGCGCTCCTACGGGGTTCCGTTCCCCGTCTGGTACGGGAAAGACGGCGAGGTCGTCATCCCCCGCGAAGAAGATCTGCCTGTTGACCCGCTCACCACGCCGCCGCCCAGGGAGGGCCTCACGCCTGAAGAAGACGTCATGGATACGTGGAACACGAGCAGCTGCACTCCCCAACTCGTTCTTGGCTGGGCCGAACGGGATGCTGCTGCAAGCAGGATGCACTTGTATCCCATGAGTGTTCGCCCCCAAGCCCACGACATCATCAGAACATGGGCGTTTTACACCATCGTCAAAGGGCTCTATCACCAGGGCAAGCCGCCGTGGAAGGATATTGTTATCTCCGGCCACGTCCTTGACCCGAAGGGGCGCAAAATGAGCAAGAGCAAAGGCAATGTCATCAAGCCTCAGGACGTTATGCAGCGCTTTTGTGCCGACGCGCTACGCTGGTGGGCGGCAGGAGTCAAACTCGGCGACGACCTTCCCTACATGGAAAAAGACCTTGTCTCCGGGCAAAAGCTTATACGAAAGCTTTGGAACGCAAGCAAATTCGTCCTCTCCCACCTCAACGACTTTGACGGTGCTCGTCCCGCAGCGCTCGAAGCAATGGACGCGTGGGTCATTGCAAACCTCAACGACGTCATAGCGGAAGCAACGAAGTATTTTGATCAGTACGAGTTTAGCAAGTGCAGGCTCGAGGTTGAAAAGTTCTTTTGGCAAACGTTCTGTGACAATTACTTGGAACTTTGCAAGGATCGCATCTACAACCCTGACGTTCGAGGAAAGGAAGCAAGAACCTCCGCCCAATACACGCTTTCGACAGTGCTAAAAGCCGTGCTCAAGCTCCTTGCGCCCATCATGCCCCACGTCACTGAAGAAATCTACAGCCTTCGCTTTGCACGAGAGGAAGGCGTTGAAAGCATTCATGTTTCCTCCTGGCCTGACAAGATCTCGCTCTCGGATGCGAAACAAGCGAAGGAGGCGGGCGATGCCGCGGCTCGCATCATTGCACACGTTCGCAAGTTCAAAGCTGAGCGCCGCATCAGTCTGGGAAAACCGGTGGCGAAGCTCATCATAACAACCCCGATTGACCTTTCCCGCGTCATCGACGATGTCAAAGGGGTTACGAAGGCGACAGCAATCGAGCTTCATACGGGGGACGCACTCGCGTGTGTTGTAGAAGAGTGAAGGCGTACCCGGCGCTCCTCCCTCACCCTTGGACGCAGTTTTTGATGAGCCGCGTGCTTGAAACGCTGGAGGGTGTTTCAAGAAGGAGAAGAAGGGAGGTGTCGCTTCTGAGATCGGCTCTTGACAGGCTTTCTAGGATTTTGGCGAACCCCCCACCAACCAAAAAACTTATAAATAGAAAACAATTTTTTAACTACTAAATAGAAGTAACTAAAATGGTTTGCTTGGAAAGCAACCGAAGTATTTTGAAAAAAAGGAGCACCACCGTGGGAGACGTCGTCCCTTTTCCAAACCCGCCAAGACAAAAGAAAACAGGCAAGCACACGCCGGCGAAGCCACCAGGCAACCTAGCGGACGTCATCGATTTCGCACGCTGGCAAGAAGAACAAGACGCGCTTGTCCAAATAGAAGGAACGCTCGAGGCCCATTGCGCTGACAAAGCATACATCACCAACGAACCAGATATCACCGCCTACCGAGAGGTCACAGGCACGGTAGGCAACACAAAAACAACCTACTTTCTGCCGCGACACGTTTTTTACACCCTGGCAGCAATTGACACCATCTTAGAACAATCAATGGGGACACGCGGCATTTTCGAAGACGAGAGCAAGGGACGCTTCACGACAGCAGCAACCTACCTCCTCAATACAGGAAAACTAGCAGACGTGGTGTGGGGCAGCTACGGAGAGCAGCAACTCGAAGAAGGAACCGTTGTCATACAAGATCTTTACCCACGATGCGCAGATACCTACCTCAAGCTCCCCTTGGTACGCATCTTACTAGACAGGATGCACCATCAGAAAAAGAAAGCAGGGGAATGCAACAACCCAGACCAACCCGAAATATACGTCGCATCAGACCTAGACATCCCATCCCACCAACTCTTCCGCGCCTCCCAAGCACTCGCACAAGCAAGGGAAGGAGACGAGTACGACCTCAACCACTTCATAACGGAGGGTAATGACCTGCCATACTAACAAAACATATAAAAACAATAACGCCAAGAAGAAAACCCACAACGGAGGGAGAGACCCATGAAAAGAGATATCGCGCGAATTATTGCAGAATACGAACAACACGACAAATACTCCATCGACGACTCTGTTATTGATGATGAAGGGCACGATAATGACGGCGCGCCACAAGTGTACGGAACAATAAATGGAGTTCTGCTGGAGATTAATATGTCGCCTGATGCTCGCGACGAGCTCTATCTCGCCGAAGCCGCGGCAAGGTCAGAAGATCCTTATATGCGTTTCTGGGACAGACGACATGATCCAACTAATGGTTCGGATGGAACGGGTTCGGATGGAACAGGAACCATCCGCGTTGTCCTCACAAGGCAAGGAGTTGACTATCTCTTACATAACATGAACATGACGCCAACAGATGAAGGAATAGTGCGTGTAGAACCTACAAATCCATTCTTCACAC
>RFJU01000119.1 GCA_003694805.1 Candidatus Woesearchaeota archaeon
AAGAAGGTCAAAACAAGCGCAAAGGCAAACGGCCTGAGAAAGACTTGAAACTCACGAAGCAAGAACAAAATAAGCACCACACCCATAAATATAATGGTCCCGTCTACGATCTTTTGTCTTCCCACAACGAAGGAGAATGAGTTCATTCTTTAAAACTATTCGCTCCCGAAAACTGCACATGATAAAAAAGTTTTTAAACACAAAAACGAAAGAGCACAAACGCCAATGGAGATTATCACCTTCCTCTTCATCTGCCTAGCCATTTCCTACCTGCTTGGAGAAATCTTTGAAAGCGTCAAGTTCCCCCGCGTCCTTGCACCCCTTCTTGTTGGGTTCTTCTTGACGTTCCCCCCGATCAATGCACTCGTATTCAAAAACAGCTTTGAAACACAATTCCTCGCATCTTTTGCCAAACTCGGCCTCATCTTCCTCATGTTTTACACCGGGCTTGAAATAGACGTTGGAGCAATGTTAAAAGAAGGAAAAAACACCTTCCTCATCATGTTTTTTGGCGCACTCTTCCCCTTCGCCGCCGGCTTCGTAACCCTCCACTTCTTCTTCGACCAAAGCATCCTCATCTCCATCATCGTCGCGGCACTCCTCGGCGTCTCTGCAGAAGCGGTTGCAGTGGAAATCCTCAGTGAACTCGGCATGCTCAACACCCGCCTTGGCAGGCTCATCGTTGGCGCAGGCACGCTGGACGACACCTTGGAAATTCTCATCCTCGGCGCTGTCGTGACCCTCGTGAGTGGCTCAACAACCGGCCAGTTCTCCCTTGTTATCCTCCACCTCATCATATTCTTTGCACTCATCTACCTCTCCCGCTACCTCTTCATCCCCATCATTCTCAAAATCATAGGCAAAACCACCTCGAGCTATAAGCTCCTCATCGCCAGCATCATCATGGTCCTCTTCATGAGCATTGCAGCAGAATTCCTTGACGTCGGCGTCGTGCTTGGCGCCCTTCTCGCAGGTGTTGCCATAAAATACACCCTCATCGAAGAAAAAGAAGATTCTGAACGACAAGAAATCACCTCTTCCATCCGCACACTCACCTTCGGCTTCTTTGCACCCTTCTTCTTCATCCAAGTCGGAACACAAGTACAACCAGACATCATCACCAACACTCCCGTCCTCGGCATACTCCTCACCGTCATTGTCCTCGTCTTCCAACCCCTCGGGGCAGGCATAGGCAACCTCATTAGCAAACACTCCTTCTTTGAGGGCGTTGCTACCGGCTTTGGCCTCGCGAATAAAGGAGGAATGGAGCTCGTCGCCTCAAGCCTGGCCCTGCAAGCAGGACTCATCTCGCCAGACCTCTTCAGCTCCATCGTCTTCATGACATTCGTGGCAACATTCATCAGCCCGGTCTTCTTCAAATTCCTTGCCAAGCGTGTTGAAAAAAAATTCAAAGAAGAACCACTCATTTAAAAACCATCAACACCGCTTCTGCTCGAAAAAAAAACAAAAGAACGCTTCTCTATAACAGAAAAAAGAAAAAAAGCTAGCCCCTGTTGAGCTTCGATTGTTCAACGTGCGTTTTTGGAGCCAAGCTTGATTTTTCATTCATTTTGCTTGACCTCCAGTCATATTAGACTAATATAAGGTAATTAGCCTTTATATATAAATCATTTCTTAAACCAAGGTATGAGAATGGATGTTTCTTTCTTATAC
>RFJU01000120.1 GCA_003694805.1 Candidatus Woesearchaeota archaeon
CATGTCCTGGCCAATCCTCGCAATAAGTTCGCCGACCTTGCGAGGGTTTTGCTCGTACACGCCACCTGTGCTTTTCGCAAACGCCCTGCAGACAGTATCGCCCTGCCCTCCCGTCCCGCCGAGCTTGACAACGTAGATAGGAACGCCTGCCCTCCTCGCTTGTTCTAACGCTTCATTCACGAATCGTTCCTTGTTCTCCATTCTGCTCGTGTCTTCGCAGTCTGTTAAGAGCACCATGATTCTCTCCCGGCCCACACCGGTCAACGCCTCGTACACTTCGTCCGCTTTTTTCTCTGATGCTATAATGTCTAAACTATTTGCCAATGCTGTGTAGATCAGCGTTCGGCCGCCACTTGGGTTCATGCCGTTTTGCAGGACCTGCGCGACAACCTCGGGGCCGGAAAACGTTTCTTTGAAAAACTTCAATTGTGCATCTGAATCCTGCTCGCCCCCTGCAAACGTTGCAACGCGATACAAAACCTTAACACCTGCTTTCTCTAAGGTGTCAAGTAAGGTCTCAACGCTCTTGATGAGTTCCTTATTGGTTTCCTCGCTTCTCGTAACACTCGAACTCCTATCAATTAGGACATCAACCAACACGTTGCCTGGCGGTTTTGCTGGGTCCACCCCCACAACATCACAGGGAGTTTTGCCTACCTTGCAAGATACAATATCTTCTTCTTGCAATAAGTCTGCTTGGCAAACTACTTCGTTTTGGTGCTTCTCATCTTGTTGCTCAACACACGATCCCTGTACGATTCTTTCCAAATCGTTTTTTCGTGAAGCCCATTGCTTACCATCACAGACGACGTTTGCTTCTTTTGGCGTGCAACCGCGCGGCACACCGCCCAGGGGGGAACCCTTGCGTTCGGCGCTGACTTCAACGTGGAAGCCCGGATTGCTCTCCGCTGCTGGCTTGGAAAAAGGAAGTGTGCACGCGCGATCCTCACCTACGACATCCCCTTGCTTGTTCAACGCCTCAGCCACCACGCACACGTGAGAATAATCACTGATGACAGGAACGCTCCAGAAGCGCTCAACACCGCCTTCGACGTTGCTCCTCGGGAACGCAGGCGTTCGCCCCGACGGCGTTTCGTAAGAGACGAGCACGTCAAGACCCTCCGCGGCTTTGACATGGACAGGCATTACGCCACGCGTGGCGATCGTGTATTCGTCCTGAGGATATACGATTTGTACCTGCCGAGACGTCGATGACAACGCCTCCTCACTCCTCGGGACAGCACGCTCCGCGAGCGCCCCACCCGCTGCAGCAAGGAGCAGCCCTGCACTGACTAAGCACTTCTTCAACAACGAACCAACCATGTTCTCCGCCTTCTTTTCGCCACTGAGAAGTCATCAATAAAATAAAAGGCTTTGCGTTCTGCCTGCCCTAAAACACTCCCTCATTCATCAAAACAACCCCCTGCACAAAACGAAAAAACACCTCCTCATTCATAAATTATTCATAAAGAGTCTTGTTTGTTCTCTTGCATTTCAAAAC
>RFJU01000121.1 GCA_003694805.1 Candidatus Woesearchaeota archaeon
AAAACAAAAAAAAAAAGAAAACCACCAAGACAAAAAAAAGAGAGAACACCAACAAATGAACACGAACAAAGCAAACCTTGAAACCATCGTCCTCGAAAAACCTCAACGCTTCACCGGCCTCAACGAAGAAAGCGCCACCGCCTACCTCCTCGGCATCCAACGCGGCGCCAGAGCCCTCAAAAAAGAAATCATTGACCAAGGAGACGAACAACTCAAAACCCTCGCTCGTCAAGCAACAGGCTACCACAACGACAACCTCCCCCCCACCAGCCCCTACCGAACCAGCATCAAACTCGACAACATCACCTTCCCCTACTGCATCAACATAAAAATAACAACGCCCTCGTACAGCGCTGCACTCCAACGCATCTACGGCTTCCTCGAAACAACCATAGAAGACCTGCGAGAAGGCATACGCAAAGACAACGTCCGCAAACTCGACGGAGAACCGTACATCGACACCGCCTACCTCCTCTCCCGATGCATCGGGCACATCTCCCGACAGCAACACCTCGGCCTCGAAATAAAAAGAGACAAAGACTTCCCTTCAGTCACCTCACCAAACCGCCTTCTCATCCCCCTCCACTACCTCACCAACGGCTTCACCATCACCACTCCAGGAGCGGCACGATTCTGGCTCACCGCTGAAGACTTCTACAACGACATCAAAAACAACACACTCCAACGCTTCGAAAAAGCAGTGGAAGAACACGCCGCCCAAGCAGCAAAAGAACCGCTCCCGAACGAAACACTCCGGGGCTGGCTTCAAATCAGCAATTACGCGTTCGCCGTCACGCGCGTCCCGCAACGAGTGCGAAGCATAGGAAAAACCCTCGACCAACTCTTCAAAATCCCAACGCCCCCACCAAAAGAAGAAAACGCAAGGCCCGTCATCATCACACCGCAAAACTACGAAGACCTCCTCAAAGAACGAAGACCCTTCATAGACCAAACCATCACCCGAAGCAAAGACCTCAACGGCAAACTCGGCGAAATCATCGCTATCCACCTCGGCCTCCACCACGACGACACCTGCACCGCAAAACTCCCCTTCATCCCCCACTACGACCCCCGAGAACAAGGAAACAAAATCTACATCGCCCTCCAAACCCTCTACGATCGCCTCCGCTCCCTCGAAGAAAACCTCAAAGGCGCACGAACCCTCGACTACCACTCCGCACACCCCATCGCCTAAAAACCACAACAACCAAGAGAACGCGAGAGAAGAAAAAAAGCAACCTCACCACACAATACCAACATCATCCAAGTTCACCACGGGCTTAGGAAACCTCGAAAAATCATCAAAACCCAGGCGCGGACACGCCGTATTAACAAAAACTTCAACAAAGGGAAAATCTTCCAGCGATTCAGGCACTACCACATCCATCAAAAAAACAAAGAACTCCTTATCAACAAACCGCTCCCGAAGCGACAACGCCGCAGACAAGCGCTGCTGACCCGACTTCGTCGTCACCACTACGCCAACTCTCTTCGCCCCAAAAAAAGCAGCCAAGGCTCCTTTGCGTTGCCTCTTCACCCGCCGAATCCACCCTTCCTCAAACCGACACCACTTACCCGAAACAGGATTGAAACAAAACACAGGAAGCTCGTTCCCAATCACAAGCGCCTGGGGATGAAACTCCCCATCCCCCACATACAAAAACGCATCAGCAGCAACAGCGACCGGCAACGTACTACACCCCAAGAGCTGACCTTCCTCCCACGTGTGCCGCATACGCGTCAAAACCACTTCCTTCCCCGCCTCGCGCAACTGCTCCCCTAACAAACCCCTCACGTGCGCAAGCTGCGCCGTCGTGAACAACGCCACCTTACGCGGCAATGACGAGAGCAAACGCTGAGGAAGAACGACATCGCCCTCAAGCCGGGTCTGAATATGGACAACACGCATAGAACAAGAGCAAACCTACAACATTATATAAACATGTTGCCTCGCGCTTCCCAACTCCGCCGAACCACCAACAACACCCGCCGCTACGCAAAACAAAGACCCTTCCTCCCTATTGCTCCGAACCTTCACCATCGCCACCCATCTCCTTTTTGGCCCGCTCCCTCGCCTCTTCAATGGTGATCTGACCAAAACACGTCTCAAAAAAATCACACTGCCCCGTCGCCCACTTGCACAACGGCCCAACATTCTTTGGATAATCACTCATAGAAATTGACTGCGTATTCACCTGAATAGCCTGACATTCTTTTTTTGCAAACGCAATCAAATCATCATTCACATCAAGGTAGGATTCCTCTCCAAATTTCAAGAAGTGAATCCCCACCTTGTCAGGCCGCCGCCCATTATTTGCTTCCTGATACAACAACGCATAAATCGAAAGCTGCAAGCGGTACTCATCAGAAATCCTGTTTGACTTGCTCGTCTTGTAATCCAAAATCCTCACGCCTGCCTCATCCTCATAAATAGCATCAATATACCCCCTAACAAAAAAAGTCCGCGACTCTAAAAACACTTCAGTCTTCGGAACGAGACGCCGAAACGCAGGAACCAGCCCCGCCTGAGCAACCAAGGGATGCAACCGATTCATAAAACGCGTAAACCATTTTTGCAACATCTCCTTTGACTCCATATAATACTGGTAAAGCTCATCCCTTCCCAAACCAAGCTTATTAAACTCCTCGCGCACCTCATTCCAACGCTGCCTCAACAAATCATGCAAGAGTGTGTTGAGCTCAAACTGATAATTCTGCTCATTCACCCGCTCAATGTCAACCTTGAAAAAATCTTCAAGAGCGTTGTGCACCGCGTTTCCCCGCAAGGTATGCACACTCGGCCGTGATGGCAAATTCTCAATGTAACGGTAATAATACTTCCTCGGGCACTGCTTATACGTGTTAATCGATGAAGGACTCTGCATTCGCGACATACGCCAGAGACGGAACAAACCGCGCTTATAAACCTTACGCACGGTTGAACAGTGAAAAAACCCCCTTCAGAGACACTCGTGACGCCACAACACTCCTGCACACGCCCCGCACACCCTTGCACCAAAAAAAAACCAAAAACCACTTAAAACACCAACAACAAAAACAAGACAAGAAAAAAAATCTTGCTGCAAAGACCGCACAACGAAATGCATTCAACCAACACCCACGTTATCAACAAAAAAGCGTTCGCACACGCCGCCAAAAGAAACCCCCGCAGCCACAAAGGTGACAACGGCACCGTCCTCGTCATAGGCGGCAGCGACACCTACACGGGCGCGCCCATCCTCGCTGCAACAGCCGCCCTTCGAGCTGGCGCCGACAAAGTCATCCTCGCCGCACCCAGAAGCGTCGCAATAGCGGCAAACACGTACACCCCCGACCTCATCACCATCAAACTCCCGGGAAACAAGCTCTCCACAACCCACCTCCCCCTCCTCAAAAAAGCAGCACAGGAAGCAGACATCGTCCTCATCGGAAACGGGGCGGGAAGCAACACGATGTCAGTCATCAAGGCCTTCCTCGCCTGGAGAAAAAAACAACTCGTCATCGACGCGGACGCAATCCAAGCAACCAACCTCGCCACCGTGCACAACACCATCCTCACACCTCACACAAAGGAATTCAACAAACTCCTCGCAGCAAACCGCACAACAAAGGAACAACTCGCCAGCAAACTCGGAACCAACACCATTCTCCTCAAAGGCCACCACGACCTCATCATCACCGCAAAACAGACATGGAAAAATACAAGCGGCACCGCAGCAATGACCGTTGCAGGAACAGGAGACGTCCTTGCAGGCGTTTGCGCAGGACTCTACGCTCAAATAAAAGAAAACACACTTAGCGCGCGTATCGCAGCCTACGCCACAGGCAAGGCAGGAGAGCAACTCGAAAAACACGTTGGAAACGGCCTTCTCGCAAGCGACCTCCTCCTCGCAATCCCAAAAACACTTCGCAAACTCTGCATCTGGACATAACCAGCACGAAGAAGAAAAGAAAACTAAACCATTCTCGAGAAACAAACACAAAAAACCATTCTGCACTGCCTTGACGCCAAACCAGAAGACCAGCTCCCCCAACACGCAAATCCATCACGCCAATATGTGATAAAACGTCTCGAAAATAGGCGTGTCCGTCGTGACAGAAACAAACGAAGCCCCTACGTGCTCGCACGCATCCTTAATCGCAAAAATATGCGTTTCCAACCGGTCCTGATACACTTTCTTCATCCGCTCAGAAATATACGTGCGCAAATGCTGACGAGACTCCACATCCTCCAAGAGCACGTCACCCGACACGGCCAAGTCACGCTCGGCAGGATCAAGCACCTGCACCAGAAAAAGCTCGGACTTCCTGTATCGCTGCAACACTTCCCGAACCTCTTCAATCGGATAAAGAAAATCAGAAATAAACACTATAAGAGAACGAGAGCGAACCATTCGCCGATACGACTCCATCGTCGAACGCAAATCAGACTGACCCACAATCTTCATCCGCGAAAGCACATCCGCCATAGCAACAATCTGGCTCGACCCCCTCGACGCACGCAACGGATCCGCCTTCGTCGAGAACGTACTCAGATTGAACTTCTCATTATTCCGAAGCGCCATGTAAGCGAACCCCAACCCCAGCATCGCCGCATAATCAAACTTCGGAATCGTCTTCCCATACCCCATCGAGCCACTATTATCCACCAAGATGTGCACTGTCAAATTCCGCTCCTCTTCGTACCGGCGAATGAACAACTTGTCCGTCCTTGCAAACACCTTCCAGTCAATGTGCCGAAAATCGTCTCCGGGAACGTATTCTCGGTAATCTTGAAACGTCAAGCCAGACCCGAACGTGCGAGACTCCCTATCTCCCTGATAATCAGCATGCACCTTCTTCTTCAAAATCAACTTAAGCCGGTCCAACTGATGCAAAAACTCAAGGTCAATCGCCATACGCCACCTTCAAAACCCTCTTTCCAAGAGAGGAACGCCACACAACAAGATACACAAGCACGCCCGCCTCCCTACTTGAGCACTTCCTTAATAACGTCATCAGGCGACTTGCCGTCACGCTCTGCCTTGAAATTCAAAATAATCCTGTGCCGAAGTACCGGGTACGCCATGTCCTCAACATCCTTCACGCTCACGTACTTGCGCCCGTCCAGGAGCGCCTTCGCCTTCGCGGCCAAGACCAGCGCGAGCGACGCGCGAGGAGATGCTCCGTACTCAATAAGATCGGGAAGCTCCCTCGTCCTGCGAACAACATCCACCGCCCGCTTCTTAATATCATTCGCAATAGGAACTTGGCGCGTCAAACGCTGAAGCAACTTGACCGACTCCCCGCTCAAGAGCACTTTCAAATCACTTGGCTCCTGCGCCTTCGTATACCGATCAACAATCTCTATCTCCTCGTCCTTTTCAGGATACCCCACCAAGATCTTGAGCAAAAACCTGTCCGTTTGCGCCTCCGGCAACGGGTACGTTCCCTCCTGATCAATCGGGTTCTGCGTCGCGAGCACAAAAAACGGCTCATCAAGCTTGAACGTCTGATTCCCCACCGTGACCTGACGCTCCTGCATTGCCTCAAGAAGAGCCGACTGCGTCTTGGGCGTCGCGCGATTAATCTCATCGGCCAAGACGATATTTGCAAAAATAGGACCTCTCTGGAACCGAAACACTTTCTTCCCATCCTTCTCCTCAATCATGTACGTGCCCGTGATGTCAGAAGGCATCAAGTCGGGCGTTGACTGAATACGGTTAAACTTCAAATTCAAGACTTCAGCAATCGCCTTGACCATGCTCGTCTTCCCAAGACCTGGATAACTCTCAAGCAACGCATTACCATTACACAAAATAGCAACAAGAATCTGCTCAACAACGGCACGCTGCCCTACAATCTTCTTCCCGACCTCGCCGACAATATTGCTGAACGTCGCCTTCAACTTGTCAATGTTCTTCACAAAATCAATATCTCCCATTCACGTCCACCTCTCAACTCATTCGGGCCCTTCCCGCCTTGTTGCATCTCTCTTGGAGCCCTATTGGAGCTCCTTTACCTTCTGCGAATACTCCGAAGCCAACGCGGCTTCACGAATCGCCTTCTGATTGCTCGGGGCGTCGGCAACAGCCTCCACACCCTCATCATAAAAAAAGTTTTCGGCCTTTTTCTTCACCTCATCCGGATCTTCCACCTCGTTGAAGTTAATCTTATTCAAATGCGGCGTGAAGACGATTTCAGTGTCAACCTTTCCAATCCTCGCGGCCAAAGGATCTTCAAGCTCCTCACTGACCTGGCCAGTCTGATTCCCTCCTTGCTGCCACCACGCAAACACCGCGTCAAACGGGTTGTCAAACAACCCCAAGTCCACCCTGAACGAAGCAAGCAAAACAATGGCGACACTCAGGAACGTGATAATCAAAATCTTCACAACAACCACCCGCGCCTCGAGAAAACTCCCTCCAGAAACAGTCTTCATGCGCTCCATCAAATCACGAAACATCGCCCTCACCATCAAATTATCCTCGTCCATATTGTCGTTTGCAGTCCGCAAGATCTCCCGCACTTGCGGATTCTTCTCCTCAATCACGTGCAAACGCACCTTGCGCACCTGCTTATACGTTGTGTATACGAAATACGCGGTGGCGGCGTAGATCGACCAGAGCGCCCGAATTGAAAACAACGAAAACACGAGGTGAATCACGAAGAAGAAAATCACGGTGTTGAGCATAGCATTGACAAAAACAACCTTAATGATCTCCATCCACACTTCATCAAACAACTTCCTTATCGACCGCATACGCCAACAAACCCCCGGATGCCGCTAGCCCGCCTGGCAAGCCGCAAGGTCATCCTCCAAATTGTCAATTTCGTCACGCAAGCTATCAACCAAATCATTCAAATCTTGAATGCGCTTCTCATACTCACGCTGATCCTTCTGCCTTGCAAGCCGCTCGTCCTCGTACAACTTCTTGAGGCGTTCCTTCTCAACATTTGCAAGTTGCAAATTCCTCTCGACCTTCTGCTTCTCCTCTTCAAGACTCGCAAGCTCCGCCACCTTCTTGGAGTAGAGTATGTCATACTTCTCAACATCCTGCTCCGTCGTGTTCAACTCAGTCAAGACAGCCGAGAGCTGCTCACGATAACTCTCAACTTGCTCTTTGCAAACAGACAGATTCGTCAATGTCAAATCCGTCGTTGTCGCAAGTACCTTAAAATTGTCCTGAAAAAAAATAGTGACGCCTGTAAACGTCATGATAACAAAAACTAATAGGAAGAGCAAGAACAAGTTAATATGGTTGCTCATGAACTTCGATGACACGTTTCTCCCTTACCTCCTCCTCTCATAACGCCTGCGAAGGACAAGCTCTACCAAGTACACAACGAGTGCCAAGGCGATGAGCGGCCAAACAATGATCGTTCGCTCCACCACCACCCGCCGGGCAGCAGTCTTCGCACACGAGACGATACGGTCCACCTCTGCAGGTTTAAAAGGTTTACTGCACCGCACGGCAGCCTCAGCACCCCCCTGCGTCTCCACCACACTCCACGTAACCTCTGCCAAGGACTGCAGGCCCGGATCCACCCCGACCCGCTTGTACTCCCTCACGTAATTCACCGCGAACACGGCGCCAAGAAGCGAAGAAAATCCTTGATCCGGCGCGGAGAACGTCGCCGAATACGTGTTCGGCCCCTCTTTCGTGAACTCCAAGTACTCAGAAGAAGGAATTTTCTTCGAGCGAAGCACAAGCTTGGCCTCCTTTCCAACTTCCACATCAGGAACGTCAATGAAATACTCCGCCTTTCGCTCAGGATCCCCAACAGCCCAGTTCAAAATCCTCGTTACCAAAATCGAGTTTTCCTTCGTCAACAAGGGCCCGAGAGAATCACCACGAAACACCGTCAAAGCAGCAACTCTCCCATTCCCATACTTCCACACCGTCAAAGCCGGATCCCCCGCGTCCGTCGTGGCCAAGAGCTGCGCTGATGCCTTCGGCACCACTTGATTCCACCCGTTCAATGAAGGATACACGCCCAGCGCGTCCATATCCCTCGTGATGAAATGATTCAGGCTTAAATAAAACAAGGTGAAATCATCGCCGAACTCCTTATTCTCAGGATCCCCAAACAAAATCTTCACCTTGTTCACTTCACGTGAAGGCACGTAAACGCCGTCCCCACGCTTTGCAAGGACGTCACGCAAGAACGCCTCGTCAATGTTGCGATCATCACGCCCCACCCCGATGACAAACGTCTGAATACCCAAGCGCCTCGCTGACTCCACATACTCTGCGAGCTGCTCACGCGTGCGCCCCTGAAACTTCCCATCGGTCAAGAGAATAATGCGCTTATCCCCTGTCGTTTTCGACAACAAATTCACCGCGTCCCGAAACGCAACGTCAGGAAACGAATTTCCGCCGCCGCGAAGGTTCACGACCTCGTCAATCAACTTCTTCTTAATATCATAGTACTTGTTCATCGGGGAACCCGGGGGGGGCTCAAGCCGCTTCATCGTCGCGGCAACAGCCTCCGAAGCGGAACCGAACTTGCTCCCCACAGTACTAATACCGAACGCGTTCGCGCCCACGCGGTGAGTCGGGTCAAGCACTTCCAAAATCTCAATAACACGATTCTTAATCATCTCCACTGGAGCAACCTTGTCACGCACCTCTTCCAAAGAACCGTCAGGCTGCACGACCCAGCGAACATTCTGCACGCCACCAGAGACATCAATAACAAACATCAAATTCTGGTTCCCCTTCTTCTTCTGCGCCTTCCCAACCCGCACCGGAAGCAGAGACTCAAATGGGCTGTTCTTATACCCGCCCCGCTCAAACGAGTCGAAACCACCAAAAACAACCAAGCCGTTCCCGTAGAAACCCCCGTTCTCATCAATGAGGTACTCCCCGAGCTTGTCGGCATTGCGAAGCTTCTCAGCAGGAACGTCATTCACCACAACCGCATAATACGGTTCAAGATCATCAGGAAGCGAGGAGCGAACCTCCACATCAAACAGCTTGCGAAGCACCACGAGAAGAGGATCCCTCGAACTCCCCACGTACAAAATTTTCGGCTTCTCAAGCACCTTCACCGTCATGTAATACTCGTTATTCATGGCAAAGAAGTCTTCCCCCGAAATCCTCGCGGTCAACTTATGATACCCATCCTGAAACGACGCCTTAAACTCCTTGTACGTCGTCGCCCCGCCCGGCTCGAGCTCAACGTCTTCATCAAGAACAACCTCATCATCCACCTGCACGGTCAACCGCACCCTATCCCGCAATACCGACGTAATCCCAACAGCGTACGTGTTCTCCACATCAGCAAGCGTCCTGCGCGGCCCGGTGATAAAAACAGATGCTTCCCGCTCCTTCGGCGTCAACTCAATGGTGCTCACGGTCGCGTTCAAATTCGTCGCGAACAAGCCAACGTCATCAAGCGACGTCCCCCCTGTGACACGCCCATCTGTTACGAGCAGGACATTCGCCCCTTGCTCAAGATTCTGCAGAATACCATCACCAATAAAGGAGTCCTCCCCTAACGCAAGGGAACGAACCGAAACAGGAAGGTAGGCCTCAAGAGAGTCCTTCAACTCAGGAAGGAACGAGCGGTCAAACACCTGCATGCTGGTCGAGTTATCAACCAAGAGCAAAATCCTCGGACTCCCTTCCGTCACTCGCCTCACCTCGCCGTACGGCTCAGCCAAGGCAAGAATCAAGACCACCAGCAAAACTATCCTCGTCACGAACAGCCACGCACGAAGCTTCCTACGCCTGCGCACGTCCTGCTTGGTCAGCTTCACTTTCGCAAGCGACTTAAAAACAAGGAATACCAAGAGCAAGACCCCAGGGACCAATAACAAGAACGCTTCGGGCCGGAGCAACTTAACATCAAAAATCCCGAACGGAACGCTGAACGACAACCAATCAAGCCAACTCGCCATGTTCTAACAATCACCTCGAAACTTTATGTACACGAGCTCAAGGAACAAGAGCAGCAGCGCCGCCACGATAAACCACGGCGTGAGTTCGAGCGGTTGCTTCTTCACCTCTCCAGACCCGAGCCGCTCCTTCCCTGCTTCCTCATCACGCGTAAACACGCTACTCTCCCTATCCGATCGGAGCGTTGCAGCGATGACGCGGTCAGGAAACTCGTACAAACCCTCGTTATCTAAGGAAATAAAGTTTGTTTCAACAACCCCTCCCTTTGGTAACCGCACCCGAACAAGCTTATCAAAACTCAACTGCGTCCCTGTCGGATAATTGAGCGTGTTCACATCAGGCTTGTTCGTCAAAAAATCCACCATTCGCTTCCAAAACACCGGGTACGTATTATCCAACGGGAAGGTGCTAAAGCCATCAAAAAAACCGTAGTAGAGCACGTAGCCCGCGCCGACCTTCTTGAGCGCAACCATGGGCGTTTGCACATCATCATCCCCCCTCGCCAATACCGTCACGCCAGGCAGCGCCGACGTCTTAAAATACTTCGATGCCTGACCGAACTCAATGTCCTCTGTGAGCAGGCTCTTTATCGGCAACTCAACATTGAGTCGCGACTCTCCCTCCGCAACGAAACGAACTGGCAAAAGATTGCCAAAATCGATTGCGAAAAGGCCTTCCTGAGGCATAACCACCAAAGCAGCACCTTCCTCTCGCACGAGGCGACCAATCTCTTTCACCACACTGGGTAACAGCAAACTCACATCCACATCCTTAATTATGAACAACGAATACTGGGACAAGTCCGTCGTGGAGGGCGGCTCAACATAATCCAAAACAATCTTTGTGGCGGTCTTCTCCCCAATCAAGTCAAAAGCCAGCTGCAAAAAACCCTGCTTTGCTTGCGGGTTGTTCGTAATCATCAACGCACGAACCGTTCGCTCAACCGGCGTGCTCACATACGCTTTGTTATCAACAACGAACCCGTCATCAGCCTCCAAGACAACTTCGTTCACCCCATTCGGCGTGGGGAACTTGACCAACTCAGTCGCGTGAGGACCGAGCAAGAGCTCCTCGCTCGTGTTCGACACCCGCAGCACGACACGCTCCGGGCGGTCATTATAATTTTTCACCCACACCGTAGACTCATCCTCGCGAACATCCAAATCAATAATGCCAACATTCTCCACAGGCTCCCACACATCAATAAGCTCAACAACAGCGCCTTTTGAGCGAATCGCTTGCAGCGCCGTTTCAAAATTCGCCCCGCCTGCAGTGTTCACGAAATCCGACGCGACAACGACCCTGCTAGACTCCCCCACGAAGTCACCTGCAAGAATCAACGCATCATAAAGATTCGTCGTTGTTTCAACAGGCTCAAGCGACCGAATAAGCTCCTTGGCAGAGGTCTCATCACCCTCCTCCATAACCAACTCCGCAACGTTCTTGACTACAATCACCGTGTTTTCCTTCCCCAACGTATCAAGAACAGCATCCTTCGCCCGCTCAAAACGATCTCCTGCCTGCATCGAGGCAGACACGTCAAGGACAACAACTGTTTCCTGCGCAAGCGAAACCTTCGGCACTTCTACAAAAGGCTTTGCAGCAGCCAAGGCGAGCAAGAGAATAACGAAGAGCTGCAAGAAAAAGAGAATGTCACGAAGGAAATTGCGCAGAAATGCGTTCACGTTCGTCTTGCCCATGTCCTTCAGGATGAACATCAAAGAAGGAATCGCTTCGTGTTTAGGCCTCGGGCGGATAAGGTAAAAAATGATGAATGGAATAAGGGCTAGCAGCGCCCAGAGCCCTGCCGGAAACAAAAAATGCTCCGTTGCAAAACGGGACGGTGAAGACACAAGCTCTCCTGCACCTGCAATAACTCCCTGCCACCACACCATGCCAGAAACACAAACATCAGTGATTTATAAAAAGTGTGGTTTTTTCCTCGTTCCTGCTCTAGCATCCACTCGCCGTCCTTTTCTTACAAGGCTTACAAGGAGCATTCTGCAAGAACCCCTCTTCGTGCAGAAGGCTAAAAATGGCAAAAAAACGCATCCGGCAACCACCAACAACCCCCTTCACAACAACTCACGCTTCAACTCGAGCCCGAGGTCACCTTTGCATCTTCTCTCTGCACCGCTTCTTCGTGCTCAAAAAGAAGAAGCGCCGCGCCTAGTGCACCAGCAAGACCGCCAAGGCGGGACCGAACAACACGCACCTTCCTCGCTGAAGGATGAGCGTATGATCTCACACGCGCCTCCAACTCGGAAATGACCGGCAGATCACTGACGCTCCCTCCCACGACGATGAGGTCAAGGCCAAGAACGGAAGCCAACCCGCCCAGCACCCTCCCCAACGCATCAACAGCGGTAAGGACGACCTTCCGCCCTCCAGCGCCGCCACGCTCCCAGAGCGCGTCAACACGCTCAAACACTCGCTTGTCACGCTTCCTTGTGCGCCTCCCGGCGAGCGCGGCGTACCGCTTCAGCATAAACTTCCCGCCAGCGATTGACTCTACACTTCCACGAACGCCGAGGCCTGAACGAAGCGGCCACGAAGGATCAAGAACGACATGACCAATCTCCCCAACAACACCGCTTCGCGCCCTCAACAAGTTTCCGCCAATGACGAGCCCCCCACCAACACCAGTCCCCCACGTGACGCCAAGAACGTTTTGCACACCTCTCGCAACGCCCAACCGCGCCTCTGCAAGCGTGAAGCAGTCAGCATCGTTACCAACCACCACCCGTCCCAGTGACAAGAACCTCCTGCGAACGTCAAACCCGGAAAAAGAAGGAATATTAGGCACCTCTCCCAGCGCTCCCTTCCACGGCACCACACCAGGAATACCAATACCTACACCAGCAACCTCGTCCTGCAACGCCTTGCTCTCAACCTCCCGCGCAAGAAAGCGCAAGCAATGCAACATCCTGTTCACGACGAACTCCCGCCCAAACACCGCACCCGTTTTGACCTTGCACGCGGCAACCACGTGCCCATCACGTCTCATAACCACTCCTGCAATCTTTGTCCCGCCAACGTCAAGGCCAATGCTCAAGCCCGTTTTCCGCGCGCCACCCTGCCCCTCTGCCACGCCTCTCACGCCCCCGCCCTGCGCCTTTACAACTTTGCTCGTCTTCAACTCAGACCGCATAACCACACTCCATTCTATGATACTTAATATAAGTTTCTATGGGAGCTTCTATGGGAGCCACGTGCAGGTTTGCAAGAATCCAAAGACACGCCGTCCCTTGCGAACCCCGCATCTTGTGAAGAAAACGCAAGAAAACAAAAACCGTTCCCCGCAAACCTCACAAGCGCTTTCGCCTACCGCAAGCACCCCCCACAGCAAGGCTTTTAAAGGTGGCGCGCTCAGTACCTTCTGTTCCACGATGGTCCGGCAACAAAAATCGATCCTGCACAACCGCCGCGCGTATCTTCTCCTCGCCCTCCTCGCAATGCTCATCCTCCTCACGCACACCCATCCCTCCCTCGCAGCCTGCATTCAACAAGACGACTGCGACGGGGATGGCGTCAGCACAGCACAAGACTGCAACGACAACGACCCTGACGTCGGATGGGTGAACGACGAAGCAGCCTTTGAGGACTATTGCGACGACGGAAAAGACAACGACTGTGACGGCATCATCGACTGCACCGAACTCAACTGCAGACTCTCCTACGGCTACCCAGGCGGCGCGTGCGAAGGCTGCTTTGACTGGGACAGCGACGGAGCCGTAACGGACCAGGCAACATCGTGCCCGACCGGCGGCGTGTACGACTGCTACGACCCCATCATGAACCCCGAGGACCCAAGCACGCTCATCTTCCTCGCGCCACGATCCCTCTACCCTGACATCGACCCCACCTGCGACTGTGACCTAGACAACCAACCCCCTCTCGAATACGAAATCTGTGGCAACGGCATCGACGACGACTGCTTCCGGGACGACACGCTCGGCAAAGACCCTGCTTGCACCCAACCTTGTTCTGCCGTGGATCAAGACGGCGACCAATACGGAACACCCCCCCAATGGAACTGCGAGAACAATAAACGCTACAACATCATCATTCCCGACTGCGACGACACCAACCCGAACATCTACCCACAGAATCCGAACCCGTACTGCGACTGCGACCCCTCCAACGGCGTCAAGCAAGAAGCAGACATTTGCGGCAACGGCATCGATGAAGATTGCGACGGGCAAGACCTCTCATGCTCCCAAAGCTGCACGGACAACGACAATGACGGGTACGGCTCCCAAGCAAGCAGCCAATGCGCCCAGACAGGACTTGACTGCAACGATGCCGACGCGGCCGTCAACCCAGGGGCTACAGAGCTTTGCACAAACGGAAAAGACGACGACTGCGACGGGAGCGTTGACTGCGACGACGCAGACTGCTTCGCCGCCTGCCAAACGTGCACGGACACCTGCACCAGCCTCGGAAAAGCCTGCGGACTTTGGACCATCTGCAACGAACTCCAAAACTGCGGAACGTGCCCGCAAGGACAAAGCTGTAATGCTAACGGGGAATGCGTCAATGAATGCGTCCCCACTCACGCTTTTGAAATATGCGGCAACAGCGTCGACGAGGACTGTGACGGCACCATTCTTGAAACCTGCTCTTGCCAAGCGTTCGACCAAGACGCGGACGGATACAGCACCTTTGACCAAAGCAAATGCCCTGCACCTCCCGGAGGGGCGGACTGCGACGACACCAACCCTGCCATCAACCCAGGCGCGGCCGATATTTGCGGTAATGGCATTGATGAAAACTGCCAAGGAGGAGACAGGGAATGCTCCTGCATCGACGAGGACGGGGACGGCTACTTCGCCCAAGACCCAATCTTTTGCCCCAACCCTGCCGGAGGCGCGGACTGCGACGACACCAACCCCGCCATCAACCCCGGCGTCGCAGGACCGTACTGCAGCTGCCCTGCAAACCCTTCCGAAGAAGTCTGCGGCAACGACGTTGACGAGGACTGCAGCGGCGCAGCGGCAGGATGCACTACCTGTTCCGACGGCACCTTCGACGGAGAGTGCAACACGAAGGGGGAAGTGTGCGACGCACAAACGAACACGCTCACGTTCAACTGTGACCTGTGCCAAAACGCGTGCGGAACCGGCTTCATCTGCGAAAACAACGCCTGCGTCCCCACGACAGGGACTTGCACGGACGGCA
Source organism: Candidatus Woesearchaeota archaeon (assembly GCA_003694805.1). NCBI lineage: Archaea > Nanobdellati > Candidatus Woesearchaeota > Candidatus Woesearchaeota archaeon. The sequence continues at coordinate 15,066 of RFJU01000121.1, forward strand.
CCCCTAGCGGCGCTTGCAACGCGCAACACGAACTCTGCCAAGACACAGGAGGCGCGGGGAGCGGCTCGCCTCCTCACCAGTACCAACTCGAGTTCGACTGCGAAACGTGCGGGTGTGACGAAGGCTACGTGTGCAGCGAAAACACTTGCGTCAACCTAGCAGACATCACCCTCCTCCTCCCCCCCATCTTCTCAACCACGCCGCCTTCCCAACAAATACCCGGCCAGCCGCGGCCCCACTCGCTCACCGACCTCATCAACCAACCCGTTCACGAATGCGGAGCCCAATGGGCATGCTCGGCGTGGGGGCCGTGCACGAACAACGTTCAACAACGCACGTGCACGGAAGTTACTGCACTCGGGTGCGGCAAGCCAGCAACAACGAGAATCTGTACTCAGCACCAAGAGAGCCAAGAAAAAACCGGCGAAACCATTCCTGGCCTGGCCAAGACTCCGGAGCAAGAAGAAACAACAAAATCAGACTCCGCAAAAGAGGACGAAAACGCAGAAACACGCGCTCGCACGTTCCTCGGCGCCCCTTCGTGGATAGGAATAACCGTCCTTGCCCTCTTTCTTATCATTATCATCAGCCTGGCTCTTCTCAAGCTCTTGGCTCCAAAACATCCCGACACGTACTCCCCATCACCACCCCTCCAAACACAGAACAACAACTGGCAACACCCCCCCGCCACACAAGCCACGCCAGGAACACCGCCACCCACGCCAGCGCAACAACAACCCTTCGCGACACCGCAACCTCCAGGACTGCCCCCTGTTGAGCTGCGCATCAACCAACTAAAAGCCCAAGGCCTCGGCTACCTGGCAATAAAAATACGGCTCGTCAACGAAGGCTACCCCCTCCCCGTCATTGAAGAAGCAATGCAACGCAGCAACTAACCAACCACTTTTCAAGAAGGAACGTTTCTGGAGAGGCCAGAGGCGCACGTCTTCGTCACCCGCACGTGTCACCTATCTTTCGCGCGATTAATCGCGTCTGAGAACACTGCAAAGCTTGCCTCGCCGAGTATCGTTTCGTTATGCACAAAGAAGAACGGGACAACCTGCACACCAAAGCGCAGTCCTTCTGAGCGATCAAACAAGACTTCCCGCTCAAGCTTCCTCGAGCTCAAGCACTCATCAAAAAGCTCGCCATCCATTCCGTCAATTTCCCTCGCCAAACGAAAAAACACTGCCGCGTCACGAGATGAACTTGCCTCTTTCTGCTTGGCAAATAGCAAGGCCAAGTACTGCTCAAACAAGCCCTGTTCTCGCGCACACTCAAGCGCTGACGACGCCTCAACTGCGAGGGGGCGTAGTTCCTGCAAAGGAAAGTCACGAAACACCCAACGAACAACACCGCTATCAATGAACTCCTCCTTTAAACGAGGAAACTCTCGCTCATGAAACGCCTTGCAGTACGGGGAAAGCACATCGCAAAATTCGACAACAACAACCGACGCGTTCGCCTCGCCCCAAAAGAAGTCGTCATTCACGAGCTGACGCGCCAACACAACAGGCTCTTGCACGTCAACCCGCGCTTCCTCAGCGCCCTTGAACACACCAAACCCCTTCGTTCCCAAAAAACCAATCACGATCAGGATGCCAAAAAAAATCGCAAGGGCAACAAGGTTTTCCTTGCGCTCCTCGCGGCGCTCGGCGTCCTCTGCACGAGGAGACTTTCGCGCTCTTTTTTCGTTCTGGACAGGCGCCTTGACGGAGGACCTGCCTTTGGGCGAACTCCCCCCTCGACGCTCACGACTAACCCGCACACGTCTTTCCTGACCTGCGTGCTGCCTTGCTTGATGCCTTTGACCGGCCATCGTGCTCTTGTGCTCATCCGCCTCTCTATTTATAATTTTTGTACTTGTTAGTTTTTTTAGTCTTCTACCAGTATACTACTATTATACTATCTTATTATCTTATTTTATTATCTTATTAACTTTATTTGTTAACTTTATACTGCCTTGCACCCTCTATTTCTACTAACCACAGCAGTTCACAGCACCTATCCCGCCCTGATTTTTTATCCATTCTGTTTTTTTCCTTTCCTAACACCTTTCTTCCTTGTTCCCCCGCACATCCCCGCCATTTAAAAACAAAGCAGAAGGAATTAAATAGGAGTTTTACCATAAAAGAGAACGTGAAACTCTACATCTACGTTATCCAAGACGACATTACCAACGTCGCTGCAGACGCGATCGTGAACGCGGCGAACCCTTCTCTCATGGGAGGAGGAGGTGTCGACGGCGCCATCCATGAAGAAGCAGGACCTGAACTCCTTGACGCATGCAAAGAAATTCGCAGAACAAAATACCCCGACGGACTCCCTGTCGGCGAAGCCGTTGCCACTCCTGCGTTCGACCTCCCCGCCCGTATCGTAATCCACACCGTCGCCCCAAAAAAAGGAAAAGACCCCTTGGAAAAACTCCGCGACTGCTACCTCAATGCGCTACGCCTCGCAGACCGCTACCGGTGCGAAAGCATCGCCTTCCCCGCACTCGGGACCGGCGCGTACGGCATCCCCATCGACTACTCTGCCCAAACCGCCAAGGACATCCTTACCACGTACAAACCCTTTTGCGTTCGCAAAGTCTTCCTCGTTCTCCTCGGCGACGAACACTACCGCATCTACAAAACCTTTTTCCACGAAGACAAAGAGAACACCACAGAAACAACTACGAAAACATAGGAAAAAGGAAAGAAAAAAACTGAAAAAACCCCATATAAAAAAAGCGAAAAAGAAAAAGACGCAAGAAGAACGAAAAGAGGAGGCCAATCCTACTGAAAAAATTCTTTCGGGCGCTCCTCAATACGCCCAACATAGGACACGACAACTCGCGACTCGAGCGTTTTTGGCCGCTCCGCCCTAGCACCCTCGCCCCCTCCTGACACGCCTTTTGCATGCGGGCTTGCAACATCCTTCCTGACAAGGTAGATGTCTAGTTTTGTATGCGCGAGCTGGCTGCGCGCCTCAAGCAAGTCGTCAGGATCTGCCACACCCTTCTCGAGGTAAAGCGTGTTCCCCTGATTCTTGCCTTCCGCTTCAACGAGCAAGCCAAACGTTCCTCCCTGGCCACCTACAGCAATGTTCCTACTCGGCGCCTGAATGCAGGCCACCCGCTCAACAGTCTGAAAAAGAATTTTCTCCACCCCTCCTCCTGCCTTCTCTCGCTCAACGTAAAAACCTACATTAATAGGCGAGTCAAACCCCTGCGGTTCCTGCCCGTACAAACTCCTATCAGCAACTTCAAGCACGCCCTCCCCATCCTCATTCGTAACGTAACGGAATGGTTGCTTCCGCAAGAAAATCTTCTCAGGAGGTCTTGAAAAAACCTCTTTCAACCTTCTCCACACGCGCATATGCAAAACCTCAACTCGGTGTTCAGCCACTGCTTACAACAACCGCAGTTCAAAACAAACTACGGGCGCGGAAACACCCTTCCATTCAAAAACTTTACCTTACGCTGCCTTCCACCCCCTCCCGCAAGAACCGCCATTAACAACACACACCACCATTAACAACACACCACCTCAAAATCCCCCCTCTAACACCAACCCACAAGCTTTATAAACCCCCTCGTGCTCCCTCCTCGCGTTGGATTGCCCGAGTGAGCAGCGTAGAGGGCGGCCAAAAGTGCAACTTTCTCTACGTGCAAGGCGCGAAACAAGCACCACTCACGCTTTCGTGAATGCTTTCGCCAACGCTCATCGCAACCCTGAACAAAAAAAAAGCAAAAACCAAAAACGATCAACCATGACCGGAAAACCAGAAGCAAAGCCAAACACGAAATACCTCGTCCGCATTGCAAACACGGACCTGGACGGAAAAAAGCGCATTCTCTACGCCATGAGAAAAATCAAGGGTGTCGGCATCATGTACGCCAATGCCGTACTCAAACAAGCAGGAATCTCCCCAGACACCATCACTGGAGAACTCACCGACGAAGAAGAAAAACGCCTCAACGAAATCATTAGAGAACCCCTCAAGAACGGCATCCCCTCATGGCTGGTCAATAGGAGGAAAGACTACGAAACAGGAGAAGACAAACACCTCCTCCTCGCAGACCTTGACTTCACCAAAGAAAACGACCTCAAGCGTCTCAAGAAAATAAAATCCTACCGCGGAATCCGCCACCACCTCGGCCTCCCCGTACGAGGGCAAAGAACAAAGAGCAACTTCCGCAAAAACAAAGGAAAAGCCATGGGCGTCACGAAGAAAGGGAAGAAGTAAATGAAACGCATCAGAAAACAATACCAAACACCAAGCCACCCGTGGTCAAAGACCCGAATTGAAGAAGAGCGAACCCTCATCAAAGACTTTGGCCTCCGAAACAAGCGAGAAATCTACAAGATGAACACGGTCCTCAAGCGCTACAAAGACACCGCCAAGCGCCTCCTCGCAAGAACCGACCTCCAAGCAGACATTGAGCGAAACCACCTCCTCCAGCGCCTCACCAACCTCGGCCTCGTCAACAAAGACGCAAGCGTCGACGACATCCTCAGCCTCACCATCAGGGACCTGCTCAACAGAAGGCTTCAAACCATCCTTGTCAAGAACATGCTCGCCAGAACACCACTGCAAGCAAGACAGTTCATCACCCACCGGCACGTCACCGTTGGCGGACGCATCGTCACCAGCCCCGGCTACCTCGTCTCCCTTCACGAAGAAGGAACCATCTCCTTCACGCCAAGGAGCAGTCTGTCCAACGAAGATCACCCTGAACGCCCACGAGAAGAAGACTTACAAAAAGTGAAGGAGCAAAAGCAAAAGAAAACAGAAGAAGAAGACGCCCTGCCTGCTTTTGAAGCAGAAGAACTCGAAAAAGCCGAAGAGGAAACAACATGAAACACGAAAACATTCGCTGGGGAGTCGCGCACATTTACTCATCCTACAACAACACCATCATTCACGTCACCGACATGAGCGGGACCGAAACCCTTGCTGTTTCATCAGGAGGACAAGTCGTGAAGTCAGACCGCCTCGAAAGCAGCCCAACTGCAGCGATGATCGCGGCAAAGAGAATTGGCGAAGCGTGCAGGGACAAGGGCATCCAAGGCCTCCACATCAAGATACGCGCGCCCGGCGGCCACAACGGGCCCATGAACCCAGGGCCTGGGGCGCAAGCAGCGGTCCGCGCACTCTCACGCATGGGCATTCGCATAGGACTCATTGAAGATGTCACCCCCATCCCGCATGGAGGGTGCCGAAAAAAAGGTGGAAGGCGGGGGAGGAGGGTCTAGCGCTATGAAAATTACCCGCATCAAAAAAACAAAGGACAAAGCAATCTTCCTAGTAGAAGGTGCAAGCGCAGCGTACTTGAACACGCTCAGACGCATCATGCAATACGAAGTCCCGGTTATGGCCATCGAAACGGTCACCATAACAAAAAACACCAGCGTCCTCTACGACGAAATCATAGCCCACCGCCTCGGCCTCATCCCCCTCACCACCGACCCGGCAAGCTACCGAATGCTCAAGGAAGGAGAAGAACCCGGAAGCAAAGCAACCACGGCAACACTCACGCTCAACGTCTCTGAAGTCCCGGAGCCGACCATGGTCTACGCAAGAGACCTGAAGAGCAGCGACTCCAAAATCAAGCCTGCCTTCCCAGACATCCCCATTGTGAAACTAGCAAAAGGGCAAAGCATCATCCTCGAAGCAAAAGCAATCCTTGGCGTCGGCAAAGAGCACGCGAAATGGAACACCGGCCTCGTCTTTTACCGCCACATCCCAACGCTCACGATCAAAAAAGAAGACGACCGCTTCAAAGAACGCTTCCCAACAAAACTCTACGAAAAAAAAGGAAAAACCCTCCACCTCAAAGACCTTAGCAAAGCAGTCACCCAACCAGGTCTTATTGACATCGAAGACGACTACATCGAACCAAGCCCAAGCGGGAACTACCTCTTCGTCGTAGAAAGCTGGGGCCAACTCAGCCCAGACGACATCATCCACCAAGGCATAACCCGGCTCAACGAAGAGCTCAAAGCGTTTGACGACGCAGTCAAAGGAGGGCTAAAAGCATGAAACGCGGGGGTGCCGGAGTGGTCAAACGGGCTAGGTTGAGGGCCTAGTGGCTTAGTGCCTGCGCGAGTTCGAACCTCGTCCCCCGCATCAAAAAAAAAGGAACAAAACAAAAGACGCAACGATGCACATAACCAAGAAGACAAACACGGAACGAGCACGGCTCATTCAAGAACTCAAAAAACACGCGAGAGAGACCAAAGCCAAGCTCTGGCAACGCGTCGCGCAAGACCTCGAACGCCCAACGAGAAAGACCCGCATCGTCAACCTCTACAAAATCAACCGCTACGCCAAGGATGGAGAAACCGTTCTCGTTCCTGGAAAAGTCCTCGGCACCGGAGAGCTCAACCGATCCGTCCACGTCGCCGCGTTCGCATTCTCCGAAGAGGCAAAAAGAAAGATATCCGCAGGAGGACGCGCGCTCACTGTTGAAGAACTCATGAAAGAAAACCCTAAAGGCCAAAAAGTGAGGATACTCGGATGATCATCATCAACGCAAAGAACACTATCGCAGGAAGACTCGCCGCCTTCGCAGCAAAGCAAGCCCTCCTCGGAGAAGAAGTTCGCATCATCAACGCAGAACAAGCAGTCATCAGCGGCGACCCGAAGCACATCCTTGCACACTACCAGCAAAAAGTGAAGCGAGGAACGCCAAGCAAAGGTCCTTTCTTCTCACGGATGCCTGACCGCTTCCTCAGACGCATCATCAGAGGCATGCTCCCCTACAAGAAGCCACGCGGAAGGGAAGCATACGAACGCATCCTCTGCTACGTCGGTACGCCACCAGAATTTGAAGGCAAAGAAACTGTAACCCTGGAACTCTCAACCGTCGACAAACTCCCCACCCTCAAGTACATCACCATCAAGGAAATCTGCAGCAAACTCGGAGGAAAAGCATGAGCAAGAACGTCATCCATGTTTCAGGAACAAGAAAACGAGCAGTTGCGAGGGCAACACTCAAGGAAGGAAAAGGAGATGTACGCATCAACAACATCTCACTCGAACACATCACCCCACGCATTACTCGCATGCGCATCCAAGAACCGCTCATCCTCGCAGGGAATACCGCAAAAAAAGTAGACATTCGCGTCAACGTATTCGGTGGAGGCGTAACAAGCCAAGCGGACGCAGCCAGACTCGCCATCGCACGCGCTCTTGTCAAACACACGCCTGCACTCAAGGAAACGTTCCTCAACTACGACCGAAACCTCCTCGTCGCAGACGTGCGCAGGAAAGAAGAGAGCAAACCAGGAAGACACGGCAAAGCAAGAGCCAAGCGACAAAAGTCCTACCGATAAAAAAGAAAAAGACTCAAAAAAAAGGAAGAGGTAAAACAATGATCATCCCCATCAGATGCTTTAGCTGCGGCAAACCCATCGGCCACTTGTGGGAAACCTACAAAGAACGCATAGAAAAAGGAGAAGAGCGCAAAAACGTCCTTGACTCGCTCGGCCTCGAACGCTACTGCTGCAGAACCGTCTTCCTCGGCCACGTCGACCTCATCGACACCGCCGCAACATTCAAAAAATTCTAGGAAAGAAGCAGGCTAGGCGGAGTGTTCCAACTAAAGTTTTTTAAATACTCATTGCGCTTGGCCCGTCATGCCCAACCGCTACCTCGCGGCACTCTTCCTCCTTCTTCTCACGAGCAACGCCGCCCTTGCAACGTTCGAAACCAGCATAACCTCAGAAAACATAAAAATACGACCTTGGGACGCGGCACCACGCACGAAAACACACACCATCGATGCCGTAAAAGGCGAATGGGTAGCAACACAAATCATCACTCGCACGCAAGACAGGAGCACGAGCGGCATTGACATCACCGCAACGCCGCCGCAACGCAAGAACGACTACCTCCCAAGCCTCTCATTCTACAAGGAATACAACCACGACCTCATGTACGCGAGCAGAGTCGCAGGAGGCGCAGGAGAGTGGCCGGACGCGCTCATTCCAAAAAAAGACCCGTACTACCATGAAGAACGAAACGCATTCCCCTACGACGTAAAGCTGGTAAGCAAAGCATACAACGTTTGGGGATACAACCTCACCGGCCAATGGAAAATCAACAGAAGAAACAGCGCCCAACACCCACCACAACCGCTGGGCGAGTATACAGGAAACGAAGCCCGCGTCTACCACATCAAAATAACCCAGCCAGGCCAAGCAGGACTTGCGCAATTCGTGTGGAGCGACGACGACGGCGCCACGTGGTCACCGCCACAAACCGTCCCGGCAAGCCCCACCGAAACCATCCCCCTCTCCAACGGCATCAGCGTACAATTCCCCGTGCAAACCAAGGACTACGCAACCGACGACGAATACGAATTCTTCGCCAACACCTACCGAAACGACGTTATCTGGGCTGAAACCTTCATCCCAGAAGACACCGCGCCAGGAACCTACACGTCAACCATTACCGTCACCGCAGACAACCAGCCACCCCAAACACTCAACCTCACCATCATCGTCCACGACATCACCATCCCCCGAACCAGCTCCATCCCGGTATGGTACCTTGCAAGCAGAAACAGCATCAGTGCCGGGCACGCCCAACAAATAAACCCGGGAGGAGACTGGGAAGCGCTCTTTGACGACTACCTCGAAGAAGGCCTCAAACACCGCATCACCCTTGACGGCCTCTACCCATTCCTCTCCTGGAACGGCACGGACATCACCAACTGGGACGTGTTCGCCGCAAAAGCACGCCCGTACCTGAACGGGCAGTGGAGCTACGGAGCCAAGGCCAGCTTCCTTCAACTCCCCCGCGCCCCCCCGCACGACTCCTTCTTCAACCTCATCTTCAAAGAAACCATTAAAGAATACGACCTCAAAGAATACCGCCTCGACATCACAAGAGAAAACTACTCCCTCCCCTTCATCATGGGAGAGCGAGTCACGCTTCAAAACGGAGCCAGCTTTAGAAACCTTCACGAAAGCCAACCGTACTTCGCCGACGAAGTCGACGGGGTTCTCAAGCCCGGCACGAACATGACAGGAACGCAATCGAACGCGACAGCAACGCTCACGGCAGCAACACCGTCAGAAACGTTCTACCTTGACAAGCTCGACAACCTCCTCGCCCAGGAAGGATGGCTGGACAAGACGTACAACTACATGATAGAAGAGCCGACTTGGCCAAATGAGTACTCAAGCACGAACTACACGGACACGCCAGCACCGCAAACCATGACCGACGCCATTCGGCAAACAAGCACGAGCATGAAAGCCATCAACCCCGAATTCAAAAACTTCGCTGTCGAAATCTACCAAGAAGAATGGGAAGACGCTATTGACGTCTGGGTCCCTAGCATAGCAGGATGTGGCCGAACAGGGTACGTCGATTGTTACGCGAGCCGCGACAAGCAAGACATCGTTCAATGGAGCTACGCTGCTTGCGGCACACATCATTGCTACCGGACTGGAGACGACACCTTCACAAAACTCCCCACGCACATCATCGACGCAAATTTCACCAACCTTCGAGGCATGTACTGGCTCAAGTACAACGGCAACATCACTGGCGACCTGTACTGGCGGGTCGACTACCAATTCGTCTTCGCAGGCCACAGCACCCCTATTGACCCGTGGGAAAACATCTGGTTCGCTGGAGGAAACGGCGACGGCACGCTCTTCTACCCCGGCCGCCCAAACATCGTTGGCGGCACTCATCACATCCCCATCAGCTCCCTGCGCGTCAAAGCCATACGAGAAGGTCTTGAAGACTACGAACTCTTCGCCCTCGCAACGCAAAGGGGTCTGCGAAGCGACGTCCTTGACGCTATCAAAGACGCTGTTGGGACGGACTGGTACGCGTACACCACCCTCCCCACCCCCGCCGCTATGGACCACGCAAGAAAAGAGGTCATCACCCTCCTCGAAGGAACCTGCTACACGCCAGCAAGGGCCGGCGACGTGGACTGCAATAGCGAGGTAAACATCTACGACCTCACCCTCGTCGGGAGCAGCTTCGGCACAACACCCCAAAGCCCGGACTGGAATAGGAAAGGCAAACGCGCAAATGCATGCAGCACGACAGAGCTCTCCCCCCGCGTCGGCGTAGAAGACCTCAACTGCGTTAGCCAAAACTTCGGCAACGCCGACTAGACGGCTGCGAACGCAGAGCCACCTTAGCAAATAAACCCCCCCTAAAATTTATAAACCTCTTGCCTGTTCTCACACCCATCATGCCACCGTCCACAACACCACCAATAGACTTGCGTTTGCTCCCTAAAAAATGGCAGAAGCGCTGGGAAAGAGCCGGCATCTTCAAAACCAGAGAAGACCCTGCCAAAGAAAAATACTACGTCCTAGAAATGTACCCCTACCCGAGCGGCTCCGGCCTCCACATGGGACACGCGCGCAACTACTGCATCGGCGACGCGTACGCTCGCTACCAACGCATGCGCGGCAAAAACGTCCTCTACCCAATGGGGTACGACAGCTTTGGCCTCCCCGCAGAGAACGCAGCCATTAAGGCCAAGAGCCATCCAAAAAAATTCACGGAAGCAGCCATTGAACAATTCAAACGCCAACAACGTGCTCTCGGCCTGAGCTACGACTGGGACAGACTCATCATGTCCCACGACCCCTCATTCTACCAATGGGACCAGTGGCTTTTCCTCAAACTCTACGAGAAAGGACTTGTTTACCGCAAAAAAAGCATTGTAAACTGGTGCCCGGCGTGCCAGACCGTCCTCGCCAACGAGCAAGTCCACAACGGCACGTGCTGGCGGCACGAAGACACCAACGTTGAGATCAAAGACCTCGAACAATGGTTCATCAAAACCACCGCGTACGCAGAAGAGCTTCTCAAAGGCCTCGATTCGCTTGATCACTGGCCTGACGATGTCAAAACCATGCAGCGCAACTGGATTGGCAAGAGCACCGGCACCATCATTGAATTCCCTGTTGAGGGCAGCGACAAGAAGCTTCGCGTTTTCACCACGAGACCAGACACCTTCTTTGGCATCACCTTCCTCGTCTACGCCCCCGAACACCCTGACGTCAAGGAATTCGTTAAAGGAACGCCTTATGAGAAGCAGACAAAAGCATTCATTGAAAAAGTCCTCCTCCAAGACCGCTTCCAACGAACCGCGGAGGACAAGGAAAAAGAAGGCCTCTTTATTGGAAAATATGCCATCAACCCCCTCACCAAGGAAAAAATCCCTATCTACATTGCTAACTTCGTCCTCTACGAATACGGCACCGGTGCGATCATAGCCGTCCCGGCCCACGACCAGCGCGACTTTCTCTTCGCAAAAAAATACAACATCCCCATCAAAGTCGTGATCAACCCTCCCGACTTCGACCTCGACCCGAGCAAGATGAGCCGGGCCTACACGGGTGACGGCTACCTCGTCAACTCCGCTGAATTCAACGGCATGCACAACCGTGACGCGATGGAGGCTATCACTGAACACCTCAAGGCAAAAAAGTGCGGCGGCCCCAGCACGCAGTACAAGCTCCGCGACTGGCTCGTCTCGCGCCAGCGCTTCTGGGGATGCCCAATTCCCATGATACATTGCGAGGAGTGCGGCATCGTGCCCGTCCCTGAAAAAGAGCTTCCTGTCAGGCTCCCTGAAGACTTCACCTTCACCGCCACCGAAGGAAACCCTCTTGCACATTGCGAAGCATTTGTCAACACAACGTGCCCTTCATGTGGCAAGCCAGCAAAACGAGAAACGGACACTATGGACACCTTCTTTGATAGTAGCTGGTACTTCCTGCGCTACTGCGACCAGCATAACCACACACAGCCGTTCAGCCCAAAAAAAGCTGCGTACTGGATGCCCATTGACACGTACATCGGTGGCAAGGAACACGCGACAATGCACCTCATTTACTTTCGGTTCTTTACCAAATTTCTCCGAGATATTGGCTTCCTCTCCATTGACGAACCATGCATCCGCCTCTTTAACCAAGGCATGGTACACAAGGAAGGAACGGTCATGAGCAAGAGCAAAGGAAACGTTGTCACCCAAGAAGAAATTGAAAAAACATTCGGGATCGACACTGCGCGGTTCTTCCTCCTCTTCGTCGCCTCCCCCGACAAAGACCTCGAATGGGATGACAAAGGCGTTGCGGGCGCTCACCGCTTCCTCACCAGAATCATCGACCTCTACACGAGAAAGGAACTCACAAGCGAGCTTCCAAAGAATCAAGAGAGCAAGCTTCACCGAACCATCAGAGACGTTACAACCAGCATTGAATCTTTCAAATTCAACAACGCGCTCGTAAGCATTATGCAGTTCGCACACTATCTCATCGAAGAAGAACGCGTCAGTACAGTCGCGCTCAAGCACCTTGCCAAGCTTCTTGCACCGTTCACACCTCACCTTGCAGAAGAGCTCTGGGAGCTTCTCGATGAACAAGCCTTTATCAGCCTCGCGCCGTGGCCAGCCTATGATGAGAGCAAGATCGACGAAGAACTGGAAAGCCATGAACGCACCCTCAAAACAACTATTGCTGACCTGCAAAACGTTAAGAAACTCTCAGGCATCGCCCGCCCAAAACAAGCAACGCTCTTCATCGCGGCCCCGTGGAAATACTCCCTCGTTCAAGCCATCAAAGAAGAACTTTCGAAAGGAAGCGACGCCAAAACACTCTTCCAAGCTGTGATGCAACGAGACGAAGTCAAACAACACGGGCAAGAGGCTGCAAAGCTCATCCCCCGCCTCGCCAAAGACCAAAGCAAACTCCCTCTCTTCGTGAGCTCCCCGGAGAACGAGCGCGCCTACCTTGAGGAAAAAAAGAACATCATCGCCAAGCGCGCACAACTCGAAGCAGAAAGCATAAAGGTTGTCCACGAACAAGAAAGCAAAGAAGCCAAGGCACGCCAATCCCTTCCTGGCAAGCCAGCAATCCTCCTGTTATGAACCATTTTGCTCTTTCCAAATCTGGAGCAAGACCTCGGCCTGCAAAGCCCACTTCTTCTTTTGTCGAATCCACTCATACAGCTCAGGCTCTTCCCTCTTGAGATCTCTCAGCAAGTACCCTTCGAAAAAACGTCTGTTATCAAGCAAGACGCGTATAGGATTTTCATCTGCTTGATTTCGATCACCACCCTCCGCGGCGTATAGTCTTTCGTCAAGCACCCTCTCATTCCTTGAGCCATTCTTCCCGTTTCCTTTCTCACCTCTCCATCGTTCCGTGTATTGTACGATACTTTCGAGGCGAACTCGCAGCTCAAGAAGGCCTTCGTTCTCCAATTGTCGAACGCGTTCGCGAGAAATTCCTAGCTCGTCTCCGATCTCCCGCAACGTACGCTCTCCTTTCGAATTTTTTCCCCTCTGCCACGATTTGCTCTCTCCATTTCCCAAATACGCCTTGACGCGCTCGTCGTCGCCGCACCCCTCTTTCTTTTCAGTATAGGTATTCTGTATGTTCTTTATCATTCCTTTCTTGAGAAGCTGATCGCGAATAATATCAAAAACAACTCCGTAGATCCCGAATCGCCTGCACAGTACATATGACCTGCGAGGATCTTTATGCTCTTCAAGATACGAGTTTTTGCGAGACGAACGAGAACGGCTCGCCTCCCCATTCCCGCGATGCTCCATACTGCCAGGCGCGTTCTTTCCCATTGATGCTTCACAACCGGCCATCTCCAGCAACAAAGTATGCACTTTTTCAGTTAAGTCGCTCACAATAGCCAACTCTTCAGGGCTTCTTTCTTCAGCTCGTAAAAAATCAAGAAGAGAAAGCCCGCTCTCTTCTTCAGTTGGCGCGTCATAGCTCACGGCCTTAAACAAGCTTGCTGCGTAATCGTCGATAGGGATTTTGCCCATTTGCTGCACCTATTTTCAAGCAACTCTTTCTTTTTCAATAATTCTTGATAGTTGTAAGCTTTGCTGTCTTTGTTTCTTTGCTTGCTGGCTTCAAAGAGCCTCCTTTGCCGAAGCAAACCTGCTCGCTATATCAAAAAAAGCGGCATGCGCGCCCGAGGGTGGGCTCAGACACCGGAGCGCTGGTGAACCCTTGACGCACCTCCCCTCCGCGACCCTCACAGCACCGAACACTTGACTGAGAGCTGCTCCCGCTAAGGCCTGACTCGGTTCATCAGAGCGTCGGCCAGTGAGGACAGAGGATCGACGGCGTGCCAAGGACCAAACACCCTAGTGCTCAACCGCCCCTCGAGCTTCGTCCGCACCGTAAAGCCCATTTGTGCCAACAGGGCAGGGCTAGCGCCCCGGACTAGCATGCCAGTTGCGGGGAAGCCCGCCCTATTTTAAAATCCTCCGTTATCAAACACCCCCAAGTTTTTTCTTTACCTGCCCTGGCGCTTCTTGGCTACCTTCTAACGGACCTCCAGATCCCAAATGCCGCTCAGACTCCTGGCTTGCTTCACCAACGCGCGCAACTTCCCCCCCAAAAAAAACACAAAAAGTTCCATATAGAAAATAATTTCTATATTGAAACAAACAGGGTAGGCGACCACCACACACAACCACCACGCACATTTAAGAAACGTTTATTAATTTCAAGACCTTCGCCCTCAAAGAGGGGGGTATGAAAAACACCATCCACTTCTTAGGAACAGGAGGCGACGCCATCACCGTCGGCAAGCAAATACTTGCTTCGGGCGGCATCATCCTCACCCTTGAAGACAACCAATTCCACCTCGACCCCGGCCCTGGCGCCCTCGTCAAAGCCAAAGACTACGGCATCAACTTACGAGAACACATCGGCGTCTTCATCAGCCAAAACACCCTCATCCACGCCAATGACGCAAACGCCGTCGTCTTCGGCATGACCCACGGCGGGCTCGATCGCTTTGGCGTCATTGTCTGCACCCAACACGCACGCCACAAAACCAACCCGCAAGGCCTCCTCTTCGAAGAAAGCGAACGCCACGTCGAACGAGTCATCCTCCTCGATGAAGTAGACCGCATCAGCATCAACCACATCGACATACAACCTATCCCGCTCAAACGAGAAGCAACGGGCGCAATAGGATTTCGCTTCGCAACCCAAAACAACAGCGTCGCCTACATCAGCGACACCTCCTACTATGACGGCCTCGCCGCAGCATGCAAGAAACCCAACGTGATGATCGTGTGGTGCCGCCACCCCTCCTCCGTCACTGAAAAAGGAACGCTCAACACAGACAACATCACCGCCCTCCTCACCAAAGTAAAGCCAAAAGCGTGCTTCCTCACCGGCTTTGGCATCAAACTCCTCGACGCTGGCCTCGTCGAACAAGCAAGAGCCATCCAACGCAAAACAAAGGTCACCGTCATTGTCGCAAAAGACGGTCTCGAAGCAGACCTTGACATCTACGCCGACAAAACAAAACAAACCAAACTCAAGCGCTAAAACAAAAACCGCCTCCCCTACCGACGCGAACAACACACCCCACGTAACACCAACAGAGACAACGCAACACCACCCACGCACGCCCTTCTAAACATATCACACTAACTGATACTCCTGATTGCGCCCAGCAAAAACACCCCTCCCAAAAACGCTTTCAACAACCAACCCAACATCAGAGATAAACTCATCACGCGAAAACCCCTCCTCCAAGGCAGCACGATGCAAAGGAAAATGCAACACCTTCTTCTCGCGCTCACCGCCCTCACCAACCCAGGTGGCAACAACGTACACACACTCAACCACCTGACCGTACAAGTCCACGCACGAGGTATGATAAAACACACGGCAATCCGCACCTGGAAAGTCACGTGCCGTTCCAACTATCCTGCTCAAGACGCCGCTGCTCGAAAAAAGCCCTTCATACGAGTGCACCGCACTCAACGCGTGCTCCACGCGCAGCCGATCATCAATTTCACGCAATGACAAAGGCAACTGCGAGTACTCGTTCCCCCTCGCCCCCTGCAAAGCGTAGAACTTGTACCGCTCGTTCAAACGCGAGCGCAGCTCTTCTTCTCCAAGTGACGCTCTTCTTTGCAGGAGTTGAAAAATATCTTCAATCTGCAACGGCCCAACAACATCCTCAAACTCCTCACTACACAAACGCGCAACTAACTCTTCGATACTCAGCTCTGCCATACCACTAAGAGAAACACCCTCCCCTATAAAAAAACTACTACTTTTTACAATAACCCGCCACGAGCAAGCCCGCCACCGACGAACAACCCCTAGCAAACAAAGAACCCTTCCAAACCCTCTGCACAAAACCCCCTCCCCCAACGTCCAGCACGCAACGCTCCCGGCACTACGCCAAGAGTGAAGCCCCAAGCCACCCTACAAAACAGCCCGCCGTCAAGAACGGCATCGCAGGATAAAACCGTTCTTTCTTTGCAAACAAAAAAAGACCCAACAGTGAAAGCGCCACCACAAACGAAACAAAAACTGCAAGAACAAACGCGGCAGAAACACTCACACCCCTCTCAATAACCAACCACTGCAGCACCGCGCCGGAAAAAAGCAAAGGAAACACGACGTCACCGCCCCCCAACATCGCCTGCGATCTGCCAGAACCGGAACCAACCCTTCGAGGACGCTTTTTTGGAGAAGCACGCAAAGCAGAAAACGCACCGCCACCCTTCGCAACAACACCCGTCCCGGCACTCCCCTTTCTCGACACGCCCTTGCTCAAGCCGTTTTGAGCAGTGGACAGCCAGCTTCCGGACGACGGCAGCATCAACCCCGCAAACACGCCGGATGACGCCTGAAACTTCGCCATCTTCACCATGTGCTTTGAAAACCACACTGCAAACATATCGTACCCGCTCATCACAACCAAGAGCACGCTCGCCCAAAATACATCAAATAAAGGCACCAGCAACACGGCAAGGCCAGCATACATCAACACCTCAGTCACGTTATGGACGAGAGGGGAGGGGCGAAACACTTTCCACCACGCAAGGAGAGCCGCCACGAGAAACGCAAACCACCACGGAACAACCACGCCCAACGCGACGCTCAACGTCAAGAACACCGCCAACAAAAACCACCACTTCCAAATATCCAAACGCCGAAAACGAATGAGCAAGAGCAACAACAGCGTCCCCGCACCCACACCAACAACCAAGTACAGAAATGAAGAAGCACCCGACAATTCAGGCCGCTCCCCGATCACCGTATCATCAAACGACAAGGAAACAACACCGCCCTCCTCCACAACAACGTGCAGGTCTTCCTTAAGCAAGAAAAGCCCAACAACCTGCGCAACAAAAAAAAGCAACACCAGCGAAATCGTCACGCTCCACGAATGCTTCATACCAGCAAACAACAACGAGAAAAGTATTTAAGCCTTTGCCCCCTCAAAAAGAACTGCAAACACCAGAAACAGCAACACAACAAGAAGCGGCACACGAACAAGGAACACCCGCATAAAACAAAATAACCAAAAAGAACTGCAGAAACAGAGCGTATGAAACACAAAACAAGACGCCTCACACTCTCTGGCACCATCCGCACCTTTCTCCTCTTCACCCTCCTGGTGGCGACGGGTTTCCTGACATTCAGAGAACCAACCACCCTGACAACACCCTGCAACAACTGCACAGAAACATCTTGTCTTGACACCTGCACCACGACGTGCCACGCCAAACTCTACGACCACGTCAAAGCAGAACTCATAACAAACCCCGCACCCGAAAAAGCCACCCTCCCCCTCCAAGAGCAAGAACCCGCGGCAACCAACACGACGTGCTCATGCACCTGCTCAAGCACACTCTCCAAGGTGAGAACAGCCCTCACAAGCTCAGAGAAGCAAAACCTATTAAATAACGAGGAACACCAAACGAACGAATGACAGGAAAAATCACTCCGTGGGAAGTTACCGGCAAGGTCAATTACGAAAAAATCATCAAAGAATTCGGCGTCTCACCCATCACGCCAAAACTCAAAGAGCGACTAGCCCGCCACGCAAAGAAAAAGAACAAACCACTACACCACCTCATCAGGCGCAACATCTTCTTCTGCCACCGCAACCTCGATACCCTCCTGAACGAGTATGAAAAAGGCAAACCTTTCTTCCTCTACACAGGAAGAGCTCCTTCCGGCCACACCCACCTCGGCCATCTCATCTCATGGATACTCGCCAAGTGGCTCCAAGACGTCTTTGACGCGGAACTTTGGTTCCAATTCCCCGATGACGAGAAGTTCCTCTTCAAAGAAGACCTCACCCTTGAAGAAACCGCGACCTTCACCAAAGAAAACATGCTCGACGTCATCGCCCTCGGATTCAACCCTAAAAAAACCCACTTCCTCATCAACACCCTCCACGCAGGCATTTTATACAAGGAAGCAATCAAAGTCGCAAAACGCATCACGTTCAGCACTGCCAAAGCAGCGTTTGGTTTTCGCAACGACACCAACATCGGCGCAATCTTCTACACATCCATGCAAGCAGTCCCTGCTTTCCTTCCTTCCGTATTGAAAAAGAAGACGCTCAACTGCCTCATCCCGCACGGAGTCGACCAAGACCCGCATTTTCGCCTCACACGCGACGTTATTGGAAAGCTCGGCTACCCCAAGCCTGCCAGCATCCAATGCGTCTTCCTCCCTCCCCTCAGCGGAACAGGAGGGAAGATGGGAACGAGCACGGCTGACGCCCCTTTCAACACCATCTTCACCACCGACTCGCCCTCCACCATAAAGAAAAAAATCAACAAATACGCCTTCTCAGGAGGTCAAGCAACCGTTGAAGAACACCGCAAAAGAGGCGGCAACACCGACGTTGACGTCAGCTACCAATACCTGCGCTATTTTGAAGAAGACGACCAACAACTCGAACGCATCAAACGCGACTACGAGAGCGGCAAGCTCCTCACCGGCGAACTCAAGGCCATCCTCATCGAAAAACTTAGTGCATTCCTCACAAAACACCAAGAAAACCGGGAAAAAGCAAGACAACTCACGAGCAAATTCCTCTTCCGACAACACACATAACTACACAAAGCAGTTCATCCCGACCAGCACTCCTTACCAATCTCAGCACAGCAAAAAAAACAGCACAGGATAACAACCCTTTCGCTCCTCTGACAAAGCACACCCTTCAAAACTTCGTTTTTTGCCCCCACACAAAGCTTTATAAACGTTCCGCGCAAAAAGAAGAAACAACACTAAAAAAAGGAAAACAGGAGCGCGACCACCCACCATGCACATCTACCTCGACACAGGAAACGTTGAAGAAATTAAAGCCGGCGTCGCCACAGGAACCATCGACGGCGTCACCACCAACCCAACACTCATTGCAAAAGAAGGACGCGACTTCGAAACAGTCATCAAAGAAATCGCAACAATATTCTCCAAAGCCGGGAAAAAAAACTACACCGTCAGCGCAGAAGTTACCGCACAAGACGCAACAACCATGGTCAAGCAGGCACTCCCCCTCACACGACTCGCAAAAAACATCCTCATCAAAATCCCCCTCATACCCGAAGGCCTGAAAGCAATCCACCTACTTTCCCAGCGAAACATTCGCACTAACGCAACACTTTGCTTCTCCCTCAACCAAGCAATCCTCGCCGCCAAGGCAGGAGCATATGTGGTCAGCCCGTTCGTCGGCCGCCTTGACGACACGGGCCACGACGGCATGCAGCTCATCCAACAAATAAGAACGGTCTACGACCGATACTCCTTCTCAACGAAAATACTCACTGCAAGCGTCAGACACCCGCTCCACGTCACTCAAGCCGCACTTGCGGGGACGGACATCATCACCCTTCCCTACGCCGTTTTCCAAAAACTCATTCGCCACCCCCTCACAGATGCAGGCAACAAACGCTTCCTTGCAGATTGGAGCGCCTACCTCTCAGCAAAAAAACAATCGTGAAAAAAAGAGGAAACAACACCATGACTTTAAACCTCATTGACTTGGACGAATGCGTCATTCGCGCCTTAGATCTCTTCGCAAAAAAACAACCCCCAACCATTAGCTCTCCTTACAAAAAACCCCTTGTTCTCGGAAGCGGAAACGCAGCAGTAACTGGCAGAATCATCTTCAACAACACCCCCGCCGTCTTTGCAGACGAGAGCACTTTCGAAGCAACATACGCTTCGGCAAAGGACGTTGACGGATGCATTCTCATCTCCGCATCAGGAGGGAAACACGCTCCCCTATTAGCAAAACGCATCAAAGAACTCGGCCTCCCCGTCACACTCTTCACCAACAACCCCCAAGCACCAGCAAGAACAATCGCCGATACAACCTTGGTTTTCCCAAAAAACCCGGAACCATACACCTACAACACTTCAACGTACCTGGGCATGATTCTTGGCAAAACTCGTGAAGACCCAACAAGCATCTCTCAAGAGCTCGCGCGTATTAAACCAACCCTCCCCGACTTCTCAGCCTACAACGCATTTGTCATTCTCGTCCCGGACAAGTTCGACGCCGTAAGGGAGCTCTTCCTCACCAAATTCGATGAACTTTTTGGACCGGTCATAAACGGGCGCGTCTTCACCGAAGACCAAGTCAAACACGCAAAGACCGTCGTCCCTAGCGATAAAGAGCTCTTCATTGGACTGGGTGTAGAAAACACCCTCTGGGGAACCCATCGCTACAACACGCAACTCCCAAAAAACGCTGGGCCGGGGACGGCAATGGCAATAGGCTACTACATCATCGGACACATACAAAAAAGCCATCCCCCCTACTTCAAAGACAACATCGAAGCATACACCCAAAAAATCTCACGCGTCTTCGGCGAAACCATAACCCCCATCGTAGACTAGCAAAAAAAAACGAAGCCGCCAACGTTTCACGATGCGTACAAAAAAATCTCTGAAACAAAACAACACGAAAAACAAAATAACACACAACAAAAAAACAAGCAAAAAAGAAAAACCACTCATCTTCATCGGCGCAGACCACGCAGGCGTCAACGCTAAGAACTGGCTTGTTAAGGAACTCAAAGAAAAAGGCTACCGTATCAGAGACCTGGGAAGCCACAGTAGCACTGCACACGACCACTACCCCCTCTTCGCAAAGAAAGTCGGCACTAGCGTCCTCCAAGCAGAAACGAACACGACCCGGCCTCTCGGCATCCTCATCTGCGGCACGGGAACAGGCATGCAAATTGCTGCGAACAAACTCCCCGGTATCAGAGCCGCGTTCTGCTTTGACCGCTACAGTGCAAGGAAGGCACGAGAAGACAACGACGCCAACATCCTCACCCTGCGGGCCAGGAGATTCCCCCGCAAAGAACTGCTCTCCATCACCCTGACCTTCCTCACCACGAAATTCAGCAACAAACCAAGACATAAGAAGCGTATCGAACTCATCAACAACCTTGAACGAAGCATGGCAAGAAAAAAAACGATAAAAAAGCAATAAAGAACGATGAAAAAACACGCTGCTCCTTCCCCACCACCCTCATCCGCCATCATCCCGACAGTGTTCTCCCACTCAAAACAAGAATTCACCGCTCGCCTCAACAAAATCCAAGGCCTCACCCGCAACATCCAAATCGACTTTATGGACGGCACATTCGTTAAAGACAAAAGCATCGCCCTTCGAGACGTTCCCAACCTTGAAGCAAACCCTGCAACCTTCGAAGCACACCTCATGACCTCCTCGCCCAGGCGATGGCTCGCCCCCCTCCGAAAAAAAGGATTTTCCAAGGTTATTTTCCACATCGAAGCAACGCGCAACGCTGAAGAAACACTCGCCATCATACATGAGGCATGCAGCCTCAACCTCCACCCCTTCATCGCCATCAATCCGTCAACACCTATTGAGCGCGTATTTCCCTTCATCAACCACGCAGCAGGAATCCTCATCATGGGCATTCCTCCCGGAAAAGAACACCAGCGCTTCCTCACAAAGAACTACCAGCGCATACGACGACTCCGAGAGAAAAGTGCACGAACACCCATCCAAGTCGACGGCGGCGTTCTTCCATCCGTCGCCGAAAAACTCGCTCGAGTCGGGACCGACCTCATTAACAGCGGAAGCTACATCGCCACAGCAAAACAACCAGCCAAGGCGTTAGAGAAGCTCCAAGACGCCTTCACAAAAGGCGCGGCTTCCCGCACCAAAGCCAAAGAACAAAGCCAAACTTACGACCGCATCACGAAACACATCTACCTCGGGCCGAACCGGTGCTGCCTCGTCCCCGGATTTGACAAGGAACTCGTCGCCCAAGGCATCAGCGCAGATGTCAGCCTCGAAGAATTTCGCATCGACGCGCCGCACGGCATCAAGCACTTCCTCTGGCTCCCAACACCAGACCACAAACCCCCAACACTAGACCAACTCTTCACCGGGACGGCATTCCTTCACGCCATCGAAAAAAGAAACGCAAAAGCCTACGTTCACTGCGAACTCGGAAGAACACGATCCCCAACACTCGTAGCAGCATATCTCATCAGCAAAGGCAAAACCATAGCGCAAGCAATTGACTTCATAAAGAAAAAAAGACCCTACATCCACATAACAAAGGCGCAACGAGCCGGACTGGCACGATTCGCATCGACGTGGAGGAACCATGCCCGCCGCTAAAAACATCAAAGAACTCTACCTCATGGCAAACACGCTCAGGCAAGACGTCATCACCCTCCTGGCCGCAGCACAATCAGGCCACACTGCAGGAGCCCTCGGCATGGCAGACATCTACGCAGCACTCTTCTTTAGCGCTATGCGCTACAACCCACAACGCCCAGAAAGCGAAGACCGAGACTACCTCTACCTGAGCAACGGGCACATCTGCCCCATCCACTACGCAGCCATGGCCGAAGCGGGCTTCTTCCCCCGCCAAGAACTCCTCACCTTCAGAAAACTCGGCTCGCGCCTCCAAGGCCACCCCCACAACCTTTCCCTGCCGGGCATCGAAAACAGCGGCGGCCCCCTCGCACAAGGACTGTCCCAGGCCGCAGGATGCGCCAAAGCACTCAAGATAGACAAGAAGAAAAACCGCGTCTACTGCATCTGCTCTGACGGAGAACACGACGAAGGACAAGCCTGGGAGGCGGCAATGTTTGCCGGAAACAACAAACTCGACAACCTCACCCTCATCATGGACCGCAACAACATCCAAATCGACGGCTTCACGAACGACGTCATGGACCTTGAACCGCTCAACGAAAAATACATCGCCTTCAACTGGCACGTTATCGAAATTGACGGCCATGACATGCACGCCATCCTCGCCGCTCTCCAAGAGGCCAAGAGAACGGCCAACAAGCCAACCATTATTATAGCAAAAACCATTCCTGGTAAAGGAGTCACCTTCATGCAAAACAAGCCAGAGTGGCATGGAAAACCCCCCACTCAAGACGAAGCAGCAGCGGCACTCCAAGAGCTCGAAGAAGAACGCGCAAGTATCGAACGCGCCACATAACATAAACGCTGCAAACAAAAACAAGCAACAAGCAGAGCAACAAAAGCAAGCAAAGCGAACAAATAACCGAACACCATGATGATTGCCCGTACACAGCCAAAAAAAGCCTTGCGAGACGGATTCGGAGAAGGCATACTCCTCGCTGCAAAACGAAACAAAAACGTCGTCGCACTCAGCGCAGAC
>RFJU01000122.1 GCA_003694805.1 Candidatus Woesearchaeota archaeon
GAAAGGAACAACGTAAAACAAGCTGAGAGGGTGATGCCGACGCAACACAAGAAGGGAAAAAAGAACGTGCACAAAAAACACGTAAGCCAACACGCGAACTACCACCAAGAACCATCGCCCATGAAACTTCGCGCAAGAGAAAACACTCCACGACGACCAACTATTCTTGTGGCGGGATGCGGCTTTGGCGGGCTGGAAGCTGCCGTGCTCCTCAAAAAGAAGCTTGGCGAGAACGCGCGCATCATCTGCCTCGACCGAAAAAAACATCACACGTACTACGGCGCCATCTTCGAACTCCTGCAAAAAGGAGTCGTTCCTGAAAACCTTCACACCTATTACGCCCGCGTCTTTCCTCCAAGGGGCATTTCCTTCTACCGCCGTGAAATAGTAGGACTCGATACGCGCCAGCGCAAGGTTATAACGAACAAAGAGGCCTTCCCGTACGACTACCTCATCCTCAACTTCGGGAGCGAGCCGTGTACGTACAACATTCCAGGATCACAGAACGCTATTCCTGTCAAGTCAGTCTCGTGTATAGAACTCCTCCAGCAACGCGTGCGAGAACGTCTTGATCACTATCAACGCTTCGGACGGTTCGCTCAGGAAGGAGACTCCACCATCGTCATGGTCGGGGGAGGCATCTCAGGCATTGAAGTCATGGCAGAGCTCCACTATTACCTCCGAGCAGAATGCACCAAGTACGGAGCGGACCCCGCTCTCTTCAAACTCGTTCTTGTTGAGAGGGCACCCTTCGTCGCTCCACTCTTCTCGCCACCGTGCAGGAAGAAGGTCGCACGCCACCTCAGAAGACTTGGCATCACCATCCACACCTCAGTTGCCGTCACGAGCGTTACGAAGACGAAAGTCCATCTCAGCGACGGGACGGCGATTCTTGCAGGAGTCGTGCTCTGGGCTGCAGGGCTCAAGCCAGCACGTGTTTGCACGAAGCTCTCACTTCCTCTTGACAGCCACGGCGCTCTCATCATCCGACCCGATCTTCGCGTGGAAGGCCAAACGCGCGTGTACGCTTGCGGAGACTGCACGTCATTCCAACCCAAACCCCTTCCTAAGCTCGCAACAGTCGCACTCGAACAAGGACGCCTTATTGCTAAAAACATCGTGCGGGACATAGCAGGGAAGCCGCTCAAACCGTACACGCCACCCGTGCATTACCTCGTCATCATTCATCTTGCAGGCAGGCAAGCGCTTCTCGTAAAGGGAAACGTCACCTGGCAGGGGAACATCCCCTACCTTCTCAAAAAAAAGCTTGGCGAAGCGTACCTTCACCGCTATGACGCCTGAGCCGCTCGTTGGCCAAAACGCCACAGGCCACAACGCTTATAAACACCCTTTTTGTTCCTACAAAGCGTCCTCACGCTCAACGTGAAGCACCTGTGTTTTCAAGCAGCAGCGGGGTGGGGCAGCTAGGAGTGCCCGTCGGGCTCATAACCCGGAGGTCGGAGGTTCAAATCCTTCCCCCGCTACTTTCTTTTTAATGGGAGCTAACACGCTAACGAAGCGTGAACTGAGCACCACATACTCATGACCGCTTTATTTCTTTATTTCTGAGGCAGCTGAGCGTTTGGAAGTAAAGGTTGCATTAGCCAGAGTGAAATGATGGAGAGCGCGGGAGTGGAGAGAGCTGGAGCAAACGGCGCGTAAATGCTTTTCAATCTTTTTAACCACTTTTTAACCCCATATTATTTCTATATGGAAACAAAATGTTTTTGAATGAGAACAAAAAACCCCCTTGCAAACATATCACGGGGCACCATGAACTCGTTCAAGAAAAAACCAAGCAAGTACCTCCAAGACATTTACTCAATAATGGAATTTCAAGACATCGGAGACCCGAACGTCATTGAAGAGCTACACGATACGTACCCTGACCTCGAAAAGAGAATGAAAGCCCTCATAAACAAAAAAGTAGTGAGAAACATGGAGGACGCAGCGTACTTTTTAGGTGTCGTCTCTCTCTACAACCCACACAGTACCGAAGCATTTTCAATGTTAGAAGAGCATGGCAGGCGAGCAGTTCTTCTCAACACAGAAGCAAAGGCAAAAGGTGCTCACGTCCCATGGGAGGGCATCTATCGCGAACAACTCAAAAATTGGAAAAAAAAAAGGGGCGAGGACGCCCCGAGCA
>RFJU01000123.1 GCA_003694805.1 Candidatus Woesearchaeota archaeon
GAGAAAAAATCCTCAACCAAGATTTTTCCTAAATTTCTCCGCATGCTCCAGAAAAACTTCGTATGTCATAACGTTAAATGCAATTCACCGTTCCCCTGGAGAACAGGAAGACTTACGAATTTCTTAATTTATAATAAATTGTTATGGCAGAAGCAGAAAAAACGACCATGGGGGCTACCAACGATAACAACAAGAACACAAACGACCAATAAACGCCCTACCTTCTGAAAAGCTTCACCCACCACCGATTCACGACCAGCTGAAGGCGTTCAAGAAAGCTTACGTTCACCGGCGCGATGTTGAATGAGCTCGTCTGCACGTATGTTTTGCCGAGATCGTCCTTGAATGAAACGCGAATCAAGAATGTGCTGTTTTTCAAGCTCAAGGAGCTTCCTGGGATGCGAAGACGAAATCGTTTCGGTCCGTCGAGCTGATTGAGTTCCCACGCCTCATTCACCGTGTCATGAACAACCTCAACGCGAACGTGCTTGGGGACAGAGAGCGAGAGCGGCGAGAGAAGAAACGAAATCTCCCCCACATCGTCAAAACCAAGCCCGTCAGGGTGAACAACATCCTCAATGGAGACGCGCGCTTCATCAAGAATGCGGAAGCGAACCAATTGGCTCTTGCTCATCTGCGCGTTGTACGCTCGAAGCACGACGGTCTTAATGCCCGGGCTTGAAAATCTTGTCTGAAATGAGACCTGCAAAGACTCCCCCGCGCCGATGCGTGCACGCTGGCACTCATCCTCTAAGCATATCCGAACAAACGAGAGGTCTTCATCCCCTTTGTTTTCAACAATGCAAGAGACACTCATGTTCTGCAATACATACCCGACCTCCTCCTTTCCTTTGCACGTGAAGGCAACAAACTGAGAGTACGGCTTGACCTTCGCCTCCTGCGTTGTCAGGAGCAAATCGTCAAAAACCCTCCGCGAAAGCACCTCGCCGTCAGCGCGTGCCTTGAGTTTGAGCTGCGCTCTATTTGAAATTGGGGATCGAATTTCAATAGGGAACGTGTAGAGATATCCTTTCTTGAGGTTTGGCTTCACGCGAAGCAGCCATTGCACCGTCTTCTCCTCGAATGGAGCGAGCAAAACACTTTTCTTAAAATCATCTTCAACGTCCAACCCTTCCGTTCTTGACAAGAACACTTGCGTGCTGGCGTAGTGGTCGTGGTTATTCTTCAAGTGCAACGTCAAAAGATTGTACGAGCCAAAACCAACACTGTCCTTGAAAAGCGAAGCGCTCAACGACACGAAAGGAACAATCAATTCACTGCTCTTCACCGGCACGACGTCAATGTCCAGTTCTCCAGGAACCATCTCAACGTTCCTTCCTTTGCTCACGTATTCAACGGCGTTCTCCGACGCATCAACACTCTCCTTGAGCTTCACATGCGTCGCGTCCAAGTACCCGTACTCCCCATACGTCACGTCAAACGGAACCCACCCGACACCAGGAAAGTACACTTCAGCCCACCCGTGCGGCCCCCACGGCTCGTCGAACTCCTCCAAATCCGTAAAGCTCACGCCAGAGACGAACTTTGCAGGAATGCCAAGCGCCCGATTCAAGCTAATAAACAAACTTGTTAACTCGTCACACACGCCCCGTCGATTCTCGAGCACCCACGAACTCGGCAAGGAGGCCTTCGCCGTTGACGTGGACAGGTCATACTCAATGTGTCTTGTCGTCCAGTCAGCCAAGGCAAACACGACCTCAAATAAATCATCCTTTCCTTCTGCGAGGGAAAACGCGAGCTCAGCAATCTCAGGCGTCACGTCACTAATTCCAGACGGTTCAAGATATTTTTGCAAAGAAGGGTCGATCTCGCGAAGCGGAAAAGAAACGCTTTCACGAACCGGCAAGAAAGCAAACTTTGTGCGAACTCTTGCGTACTCGCGAAAAGGCAACACCCCCGGCGAAGGTTGCTCCCACGAAAAAACAACACGCCCATCCTCAACGACGCCTTCCGGAACCGTTTCGAACAAGAGCACCTCCTGCCGATAGGAATCAGCGGCCACCCACGACAAAGCCGCCTCAACACTACTCACGGAAGGAGAACTCCCTTTCGGGACGAGGGAGACATTACTCTGCACAACAACGTCAAGCTCAAGCGATTCAAAATCCAAGTACGTCCTTCCAGACGCGACAGGAAGCGCTAAGACAACAAGGAAACAAACAAGAACTGAGAAGACGTAGACAAACTGCTTCATGTCACTCACCTACTCTCAACCATATTTAAAAATTATCCTTTTTTTTCGCAGAGAAATACTTATAAACCCTCTGCGGCTTGCTCTCGCGTTGCCCACCCGGCCTTTGTCGCCTCTGCCGCGGTCGCATAGCCTGGTATTGCGCAGGATTGCTATCGGCCCTGGGTCGTGCTATAGCACACCACCAATACCGCAAAGATCCTGTCCCGCTTGGGATCGTGGGTTCAAATCCCACCCGCGGCGTACCTTTTTTTTCTTTTCACGCGTTTTTTTCGCGTATGCTTCTCAGAAGACGAAACCGTGCACCGCGTTTAGTACGTAGTGAAGGGGCGCACTCACGCTTAGCTCTTGTTTGTGGTCTCCTGCTCCGGCAGGTCAATATCGTGAACGAGCACGACACGAAACGACCTCCCTACGCGTTCGCGCTGCACGATGCCTTTGCGCTCCAAGCTGGAGACGACGCCTGAAACTTTTGACTTCGACCATGAAAGCAGTTTGCAAAGCTCCTTTTGCATCAGCGGCGGAGTGTTTTTTGTCTTCAACAACGCCCGCGCCTTCGCTCTCTGTTGCTTGAGAACCCTCACCACAGCCTTCTCGTCCGGAGAGAACACAGTGTGGGGTATCACAACGGTCTTCGTAGCACGTCTGACACGTTCTGCATCCTTGCTTTTTTTGGAAAACACAAAAAACAATAAAGCCGCCACAACGAAAACGAAAAAGAGGGCAAGCACTCCAGCGACCAGGCCCGGCCAAGAAGAAGGGGCGGTTCTTTTCTCAAGCCAAACAAGATACGCCTTCGGGAACTCAGGCTCGCGCTCAGACCACGTAACAAAAATCCTTTGGCCATCACTCCCAACAGCGCCCTGCGGAACAATGGAAACACCCTCACCTCCGCGAATCAAACTTCCTTTCGGCAGTAAAACTGTATACTGGAACACGCGCGGAGAGGGAAATGAAATAATTCGTGAAAAAACCAAAGCATCCTTCTCTTCTTTCACCACGCTGCGCAGCGTGTAGGAAACCATGATGTAGCACGTCGAGCAATTCAAAGGCACGGTGTACACGCCAAACTCGCTTGTGCTTTCTTCGCCATTAATGCGCACCTCCTCAGCGCCGGCAGGAAGCCCTAAGGTAACCTCGTCGCTACTCACATTAATCAACTTCAGCACCAGCTTCTCTCGAACATCACCGTCCGCTCCGAGATCATCTTCGATAGTAATCTCTTCAATAATGCCCCCTGCAAAGGAAGACGTTGACTTGTTCTCCACCGCGCCTACATTATTGAGAAGCAGCAAAGTAAGAAAAAGAAGTACAACAACAAAACAGCTCTTGCAAGGTTCTGAACGTTTATTCATGAAAATTTACCTGTTTCAGGCGTGAAGAGGGAGAAACGACTTCGCCTCCCTGATAACGATTTCAATGGTTTGCAGAGATATTATAAATACCTGTCGCTTCGTTCAAAGGGCCAGGTGATACCATGAAAAAACTGTTAGTATTGGCCATTTTGGCAATGCTCGTTATCGCTTTGCTGCCAGCAGCGATGGCGAAGAGCGGCAAAGGAAGTGATGGCGACGAGAGAGGAGATGACCGAAGCGACTACGAACGCGAAGATAAAGACAACTTCGCTGAAAATGTCGATAGTGATGACCGCCAAGAAGAAGACAGTGATGAACGGGAAGCAGAGGATGAAGACAACTCCGGCAAAGGATCATCGGATGACGATAGAGACTCTGATGAAGACTCTGATGAAGACGAAGCAAGAGAGGACGAAGACCAGGATCGTCAGGACAGAAGCGAGATTGACGACTCAGGCAGGAACTCCACCAACGACGTATCGTCCAGTGACACATCCTCTCAAAACAATGCAAGCGATGATGGAAACCGAACCGGCCAGGATGATTCTGACTTCAGAAGAGGTGAAGTAGGAGAGATTATTGACTCGAACACGCCCATCACCAAAGAAGAAGCAATAGCCATCGCTCTTCAAGTAGCACCAGGCACTGTTCGGGAAGTCGAGCAAGAGATTGAAGAAGGCATACTGGAATGGAAGGTTCGAGTCATGCAAGAAGACGGAACAAGGGTTGACGTTCGCATCAACGCAGAAACAGGAGAACTTAGACGAGTCAAGGCAAGGAACGAAGGAGAAAAAACAGAATTCAGAAGCCCCGGCCAAGACGAGCAGGACAGCGTAGTTGAGACAGTCATTGACGAAAACACCCCTATCACGTCAATGGAGGCCATGCGGATCGCCCTCGATGAGTACCCGGGCTTCGTAGAGCGCGTTGAACAAAGCATGGAGGACGAAGGCCTTGTTTGGAAGGTCCGCGTCATCCAGAGCGATTCGCTCAGGGTTGACGTTCGAGTCAACGCGCAAACAGGAGCAATCGTGCGTGTTGACACGAAAGAAGTGGAGAAGATTGACTTGAGCCAAGACTTCAACGACTCGAAGCTTGAAGACAACACAACCAACGTGACCAACGATGAAGAAATCAGAAAGGAGCTTCAAGAGCTTCGGCAAGAAGTATCGCTTCTTCGAAGCCTCGTGCGAGCAATCTTGAACTTCTTCTCGATTGGAAGCTAAAAACCGTTCTTTTTTTCTTTTTTTTTTCTCCTTGCTATGTGTATGCCTGTGTTTCAGTGTTTACGCCCTTCTTCTTAACCATGTGAGGAACACCGCACTGCCGACGATCGAACCCAAAAAGTTTGCGATAAGGTCCAACGCGGTGTTCACATACCCTCCCGGGCCAGGACTATTGAACAAGACAACCGGCAGGAACTCAACAATCTCATTCAGTGCTCCAATGCCCGTGCTTGCCAAGACGAGAATGAACGCGACAGTAAACCAGTGCGCATCTTTGGCGACGACCCGCTGGACGACACTGCCCAAGAGCAGCGCTATAACGACGTAACAATAAAAGTGCACAAACTGATCGTAGCGAAGAATGCTGTATGGTTCGCCAACCAATCGAATGAGCACAAAATCATACACCCGCGTCTGCCCAATCTTCCCCAAACCACCGACAATGTGCAGGACCGCCCACACGGAAAAACCCCACAACGCCACGGGGTGAAACGAAGCAAAACGGTCGCTCACGTGCAAGAGCACAGCGACGAAGAGCAACACCCCAGCGTAAATCAAAAACTCGCTTTTTCCTACAATAATGGATAAGAGACCAAGGAGAACAGCCAAGACGTAGTTCACAACAAACGCAACCCGCATACCGCTTGCTCAGAGCGCTTCATCTTTTTATTGTTTTTCATTTTCGCACTCTTATTTTTTTCACGTTCAACACGTTTTTTTCCACTTTCAACTCGCGCACTTTCAGCATGAGTTTTTCTAACACGTTCCTAACACGACCGCTCCTCTTCCCGCGCCGATCCCAAAAGCAAATTTTTAAAAACAAGCCTTTTTCAGAAAGGAACAACGTAAAACAAGCTGAGAGGGTGATGCCGACGCAACACAAGAAGGGAAAAAAGAACGTGCACAAAAAAAACGTAAGCCAACACGCGAACCACCATCAAGAACTATCGCCCATGAAACTTCGCGCAAGAGAAAACACTCAACGACAACCAACTATTCTTGTGGCGGGATGCGGCTTTGGCGGACTGGAAGCAGCCGTGCTCCTCAAAAAGAAGCTTGGCGAGAACGCGCGCATCATCTGCCTCGACCGAAAAAAACACCACACCTACTACGGCGCCATCTTCGAACTCC
>RFJU01000124.1 GCA_003694805.1 Candidatus Woesearchaeota archaeon
ATCAAACAACAACCAAACACACATTCTTTCTTTAAATAAACCAACGAAAAAACCTTCCAAATCAACAAAAATAAAGTTTCCACAAGAAGTCAAGGGGTGGGTTTTATTCACTTCAAAAAACACAACCAAACACACACCATTCAACAAGCACAATATTTATAAAACCTTCACTTCTTTTGGAACTGAGGGGGTTGAGTGAGCGTGACATCTGATATCACAACATTTTTCAGAAACTACCTGGAACAAGAATCTCTCTTCAAAGACAAACAAAAACTCCAAGCCCAATTCATCCCAGAAACCATACGGCATCGAGACGAACAAGTGCACACTATTGCAAATATTCTCGCACCAAGCCTTCGTAAAGAAAGACCGAGCAACATTTTCATTTACGGGAAAACAGGAACAGGGAAAACACTTGTTTCCCGCTACACCACCAAAAAGCTCGAAGCAGTTGCAAAACAACAAAACATCCCCCTCCTCACCATCTACGTCAACTGCAAACTCAAAAAAGTTGCAGATACAGACTACAGACTTCTCGCAGAACTCACTAGGGAATTGGGGAAAAACATCCCACCAACAGGACTTCCAACCGACGAAGTCTACCGCTACTTCTTCGAAACACTCGAACAAAAAAAACACAACACCATCATCATTCTCGACGAAATCGATCAACTCATCAGAAAAGCAGGAGATGAAATCATCTACAACCTCACCCGAATGAACGCAGAACTAAAAAACGCACAAATAGCAATTATTGGTATCAGCAACGATTTAACCTTCCAAAACAACCTCGACCCAAGAGTGAAATCATCACTCTCAGAAGAAGAAATACTCTTTCCACCCTATAACGCCTTTCACCTTCAAGAAATCCTCACAGACCGTTGTAAAGAAGCCTTCCATGACGGCGTCATAGAAGAAGGCGTCATCCAAAAATGTGCAGCGTACTCCGCAAGAGAACACGGAGATGCAAGAAGAGCCCTCGAACT
Organism: Candidatus Woesearchaeota archaeon; assembly: GCA_003694805.1. Taxonomy (NCBI): domain Archaea; kingdom Nanobdellati; phylum Candidatus Woesearchaeota; species Candidatus Woesearchaeota archaeon. The sequence continues at coordinate 987 of RFJU01000124.1, forward strand.
CATCAGAGTCGCAGGAGAACTTGCCGAACGAGAAGGAGCAAAAACAATAACACTAGAACACGTAGATAAAGCAGAGGACAAAATAGAACGCGACAGAATATTTGACGCAGTAGCCACCCAACCCAAACAAGTCAAAACAACCATTTATGCAATCTTTCTCTGTGAAGAACACACTACCAACGAGACAATCTTCACCGGCGAACTCTACGAAGTCTACAGAAAACTCTGCGACCACACCGCCCTCAGGCCACTCACCCAAAGAAGAATATCAGACATCCTTGCCGAACTCGACATGCTCGGCATCATCAACGCAAAAATCATCAGCAAAGGACGCTTCGGCAGGACACGAGAAATCACGCTCGCCATACCACCAACACTCAAAGACCGACTCAAAAAATACCTCAAAAAAGAAGTGCAAGGATGAAAACAACAACAGAAATTGTTCACGAACTCATAGATAAGGGGGTTCTCGTAACACCAGCCATGCTCAAAACCATCCAAGCACAAAACTCCCAAGCCACCAACACACCACAAACAACAACACCTCCACCAGTCCACCTCGTAAAAAACTACACAAAAAAAACAACAAAAAGAGAAGTTGCTGATTTTGTCCAGCACTACACCATCAGATTCAAGACCATAGAACGAATGATCAGGCAGCGGCCAGAAGCGAGAGGAACAACAACCATACAACGCGCAATGCAGTCACAAGCAGAAACATCAACCATTATAGGAATGATTTGTGAAAAGCAAGAAACAAAAAACAAAAACATCATCCTCGAAGTGGAAGACTTAACAGGAAGAGCAAAAGTCATTATCAGCCAGAACAACAACGAACTCCTCCAACAAGCAAAAGACTTGTTTCTTGATGAAATAATAGGAATCACAGCAAGAAAGGGCGACGGGGTTTTTTTTGCAACAGACATCATACACCCAGACATCCCCTTCCACGAACTCAAAAAATCACCAGAAGAACGCTACATAGCCGTCATTGGAGACCTCCATTTCGGATCAAAAAAATTCTTAGCAGAAGAGTTCAACAAATTCCTCGAATGGATAAATGGGAACGTTGGCAGCGAATCACAAAAGCGCATAGCACAACTAGTAGACTACCTCATCTTCATTGGTGATGTCGTCGAAGGAGTCGGTGTCTACCCCGGACAGGAAGAAGACCTCACACACACCAGCATCAAAGAGCAATTCAAAGGATTTGCAACGCTCCTCAAAAAAATACCATCAAGCAAGAGAATCATCATCGGACCAGGCAACCACGAGCCGGTCAGGCTTGCCGAACCACAACCACCAATACCTCAAGATTTGGCCCCTGAGCTCTACAACATGCCCAACGTCACCCTCACCTCCAACCCCGCAACGTTCATCCTCAACAAAACAAACACCTTTCCCGGCCTCACCATCCTCTACTACCACGGCTACAGCATTCCTTACTACGCTGACAACATCCCTTCAATCAGGGCAGGAGGTGGTTTGAAGAAAGTGGACCTCATCATGAAAGAGCTCCTCAAAAGACGCCACCTCGCACCAACCCACAACAGCAACCAATACTTACCAGACCCTGAAGAAGACCACCTCATCATTGACACCATCCCTGACATTTTCATAACAGGGCACGTTCACCGCGTAGCAGTATCCTCGTACAAAAACGTAACCATCATCAACGGAAGCTGCTGGACCGACATGACAGAGAACCAAGAAAAAAGAGGCTTGGAAAACCAACCAGGAAAAGTCCCCCTCATCAACACACAAACAAGGGAAGTTCGCATTCTCAACTTCCACAAGGAAACAAACCAACGTTCATGAAAACCAAAAACGAACAACAAACCATTCCTGCCTCGCCAAGAATCAACAACTACTTTGCACAACTACAAAAAAGAACACAAGCTGCGTTCGCCCTCGCTGAAAAAGCAAGAAAAAAACATTACGACCCCGTCGATCATGTAGAAATTGTTCTCGCCAAAAACTTAGCAGAGCGCGTTGTTGGAATCATATCGGCCGTCGCTCCTCAAATAAAAAACTCCGGAGTCGTCCAACGCATTCTCGAGCTCGAAAAACACTATGGTGCTCTCGACTGGCGCGTAGCCCTCATTATTGCCCACGAAGTCGCCCAGGAAAAGTTCTGCACTTTCAAAGACAAAAGAGAAGCAATGGAGGTGGGCATACGAGTAGGGTTTGCCTACGTCACCGTCGGCGTCGTTTCTGCACCAATAGAAGGATTTGTCACACTCGAACTCAAAGACAGACGTGACAAACAAGGAAAGTACTTCTGCCTCGTCTTTGCAGGGCCTGTTCGAGGAGCAGGAGGAACAGCAGCCAGCGTTGCAGTCCTCATAGCGGACTATGTACGAAAAAAAATGGGGTATGCAACGTACGACCCGGACGAAAAAGAAGTGGCCAGAACCTATGCAGAACTTGAAGACTACCACGAATGGGTCACCAATCTCCAATATTTCCCCAGCAAAGAAGAAGCAGACTTCATGACCAAACACCTCCCCCTCGAAATAAGCGGAGACCCATCAGAAAAATACGAAATAAGCAACGTCAACCTCAAAGACCTGCCAAGAGTACCAACAAACAACCTCAGAAGCGGCTTTTGCCTCATCCACAGCTCCTGCCTCGAACTCAAAGCCCCAAAACTCTGGGGGAAAATACGCAAATGGGCAAAAGAAATGGACCTAGAACACTGGAGCTTTCTTGAGGAATTCATCGCCATTCAAAAAAAAGCAAAAGCCAAGAACACGCAAGCAACAACCCAAGAAACCTCCAGAATAACGCCCGACTACACCTACATTAAAGATGTCGTCGCAGGCAGACCCGTCTTCAGCCACCCGCTCCGACCAGGCGGCTTTCGCTTACGGTACGGCCGAGGAAGAGCTTCTGGCTTCAGCGCGCAAAGTATTCACCCCGCAACCATGATAGTCACCAACAACTTCATCGCAACAGGAACTCAACTCAAGGTCGAACGACCAGGAAAAGCAGCCGCAATAACCCCATGCGACACGATAGAAGGCCCAATAGTCCTCCTACGCAACGGTTCAGTAAAGAAAATAACTACTGAAGACCAAGCCAGAAAACTACAACCCCACATTAAGAACATCCTCTTCTTAGGCGACATCCTCATCAACTATGGAGACTTCTTCGACAGAGCCCATACCTTAGCACCGGCAGGATACACGCCTGAAGAGTGGATTCTCGAACTTCAAAACTACCTCACCACCCACCACGAAACCACAGCGTCCTTAGCAGAAAAAACAAACATCAACAACGACAAACTCCACTCACTTTTCGAGTCACCCCTCACCACAACCATCACTTCACACGAGGCATGGACGCTCGCAACAACAACGAACACACCCCTCCACCCAGACCACCTCTACTACTGGTCTCTTCTCACC
>RFJU01000125.1 GCA_003694805.1 Candidatus Woesearchaeota archaeon
AGGTGATGATGCGGATGAGTTTTCCGAGGGGGGTGGTGTAAATGACGCGTGCAGCGTTTTTGCTTTTCGTGTCGAGGAGGTCCGGGTAGGTTTTGGCGAATAGGTCAGCAACAGGGCCTAGGTGCCAGTCGCTGACGGTGCCGGCCGCGGCGATCCAGAGATCGTCTTTGTTGCCGATCGCGTGGTACACGAGCGAAGAGGTCGGCGCTCCGTCGCTTGGGTCGTATACGCGTGGGTTGATGAACGTGACGTTTTTGTGGGTGTGTACCTTGGTTTGCAGGGGGTGGTGGTCGAGCCAGAGGATGGGCGTTTGGGTTCCTCTGACGAATTCTTCGTCGATGACGGCGATGTCAAGGGCGACGATGAGGTCGGGAGCGTACTCGCGAACTTTTTTGAGGTGCTCTGTTCCGAGTGCGTGTCCTGTGGGGTGTCCTTTGCCTTCTTTTTTGTAGCGCCACGCTTGGAGGAACGCGCACGTGCCGTCACAGTCGTTGTCAAAGAAGAAGAGGGGCCTGGCGCTCCGGTCGAGGATGTCCTTGAAAGATGAGAGGTCGTTGGAGAGCGCCATGAAAGATCCTGATAGCTTGTTGGTTCGTACGAGTTCTTGTGGGTTCTTGTTCTTGCCGTTCTTGGTTCGTTGAGCTCGGCTTCCTTATAGGAATCCGAATCCTTATAGCGTTGTTTTCTTCTTTGTTCCTTTCCAGACGTCCCCTTCAACTGCGTAGGTACCCTTGGTGGCTTTCAAGATGATCTTGTAGGCTTCCACAAGGGCTACTGCGGCGGCTTCCCGTGTTGTAGCGCCGAGGATGCCTTCTTTCTCATAATCAGGTTCTTTGAGGGAGGAAATCAGCTTGGCCGGCACCGCCTTGGTGCTGACGATAACAGAGTATGCCGTTCCGTAGGAGCGGACGATGATGAGCGGTGACTTATCCTTCTTGCATTGCTCTGCTATTAAGGCCGTGCTTGCATTGTCTTGGGTGCAGTCAAAGACAACGTCTGCTTTGAGAAGGTAGACGTTGTTGGGAAGGATTTGTTCATGGAATGCTTTCACTTTTGTTTGTGGGTTGATGGCTTCGAGCCGTTTCTTCGCCTGTTTGGCTTTGAAGCGGGTGAGGTCTTCTGCCGTGTAGAGTGTTTGGCG
>RFJU01000126.1 GCA_003694805.1 Candidatus Woesearchaeota archaeon
AAGAAGCGTCTCCGGCGTTGGCACGCCTGCTTCATATAGTTTTTTAGCTGAAAAAAACTTGCTCAAGTCTGCCTTTGTTGCTAAAGCCCCATTAATAATGTTGACGCCTTCCAATTCGAGTTCAGTGAGAAGATTGATAACAACTTTCGCAAAGTTTGGATTTTTTTGTGATAATTCTGATGGAAAAACCCTATTTATAATTAAATCTTCGTTTTTCAAACGATTTTTTTTTGCTTGCAAAATATGGCTTTCCAGAACTCTGTTCCCTTGCGCTTTCAACGAAACCACGAGTTGCATTTGCATAGCATCCAAACCAGAATGTAAAACTGTAATGTTCACCTTCACTCAACCTCCCAACCATCGCAATATTGCAGCAACGTTCAACATCAGTTGCTCACGATTCCTTCTTGCCTCACTTCTTCCTTTCTTCTCCCTCCTCCCTGGCTATCAAGACAGAATTTTAACCAGGAAGGCGTTGTTGCAGTTATGTTTCTCGCATGGAGATACTGCGCAGGCCAAGCATACTTGTTTCCATTGTTTGGTTTTCCTGAGAGGTACCGTACAGCCTTCGTGAGACGCTCCTTGTCTGCCTTTCGTATGAACTCTTTCGCTGGGGGGAGGTATTCAAGAATCACAGGATGCCCGTTGCTGCTTGCCAGGACGTTGAGGACGCGCTGCTGGATGTACGGAGAGGTGTTTATGAGGTTTTCAAGCACCCCTTCGGGAACGTCCTCCCCGCTTTCCTCGAGCGTCTCGCGAATCACGCGCCAATACTTCGGGAGGGGATCTGCCGGCTGCGAGGGCAGAGGAACATCTTCTTTTGGCCTTTTGTACCATGCTTTTAGCGTTTCAAACAGTGTCATCGCTGTCATTTCCTTTATTCAACCTCACCAAAAAAAATCATGTAAAAAAAGTCACTTCAACCTATTAACGAAAAAACACATATATAAATTTTATGCAAATTAAAACAAACACCACCTACTAACCACAAAATACCGAAAAAAAGAAATTTTGTCTTTTTTTTTCTTAATTAAAGCAGTTTTTGCCTTTTGATTCCCTTTGGGCAATGCTTAAATAGCGCCCACGCCCCCAACGCCAACATGAAACTCTTAGCGTTCACCGACCTCCACGAAGACCCTGCCGACCTTCGGCAAGTCAAGAAAAAAGCCGCCCACGCAGACCTTATCGTCTGCGCAGGAGACTTCACCATCTTCGGACGGGACACAGAAGGCGTGCTCTCCGCCCTCAACCACCTTGGGAAAACCGTCCTCCTCATCCACGGCAACCACGAATTCGAGGAACAAGTCGAAGCCCTCACCGAAAACTTAGAAAACATCGTCTACCTCCACGAGCGCTACTGGAAGACCGGCCCCTACACCTTCGTCGGGTATGGCGGCGGCGGATTTAGCAAAACAGATCCTCGCCTTGAGGACATAAAAGAAGACCTTGCCGCGTTCCTCAAAAAAAACGGCATCCTCGTCGTGCATCAACCACCCTTCGGCACCCGCATCGACAAACTCCCCTGGTTCGACGACCATGTCGGAAGCAAGAGCATCCGCTCCTTAATCGAACAAGCAAAACCCCTCCTGTGCCTTTGCGGCCACCTCCACGAAACATTCCACGAACACGACCGCATCGGGAAGACGCACATCATCAACCCCGGCCCGGACGGAGAACTCATCGACCTCAACACACTCCACACACCAGCAAAAAGGAGGAAGAAACAATGAGCACCGAACAAACCCTCATCAAACAACTCGAAAAAAGCAACGCGTTCCAGGCATTCAAGAAACAACACCCCTCCGCCTACCTCGCCCACCTCTTCTTCGTAGAAGGAACAGGAGAACAATCCCCGGAAGCGGGATACTACCTCCCGGAAGAAGACAAAATCGCCATTTTCTCCACGTACCCTTTCCGACTCAAAGAACCACCCCAAAGCGTGTTCAAAAAAGAAGGAACGGTCAAGCCCCTCGACCTTCGCCACGTCGCGGTTAGTTTATCCTCGGCAAAAAAAACACTCAAACAACTCCTTGCGGATAAGCACCCCGCCCTTACTGCAACGAAGACCATCCTCATCTTGCAACACCTTGACGAACCCATCTGGAACGCGACCCTCGTAACCACGTCCCTACAATTCCTCAACGTCAAAATCAGCGCGAAGAGCGGTCGCGTCATCTCAGACGACATCCACAACATCATGAGTCTTGGCACACGCAAATAACCACTTGTGAGCAACAAAAAAACCGCTTTGAGAGCAACAACTACAGCCCTTCTCGCGCCAAAAAACAAGCAATCTGAACACAAAAAATAAGGCGGCCTTAACCCTTCTAACGACCAATTTTTTGTTTTCAACACCTCAAGTGTATAGCTTTCTAAACATCTAATTTGATGTTATACATTCCTCTTTAACTAAACTTAAATATTCATGAGCCCAAGTGAGAAATGAAGGGTTCAAAACCGCTTCTAACAAAAAAAAAACAACAGCGAAACCAT
>RFJU01000127.1 GCA_003694805.1 Candidatus Woesearchaeota archaeon
CACGTTTCACCTGGCGGTCGTCGTGGACGACGCGCTGATGGGGGTGACCCACGTCATCCGCGGGCAGGAACACCTCACCAACACGACCAAGCATGCCGCTTTGTACGACGCGCTGGGTTTCCCCCGTCCGCAATGGGTTCATCTTCCCTCGATCATGAACGCCGACGGCTCAAAGATGAGCAAACGCGACAAGGTTAAGGCCGCACGAAAAGCGGCGAAAGATATCAAAATTAACATTGATCATTGTGCTGAGTATGTTTATAAAGTTATTATACATGGCTTTTTTAAGCCGCCAGAGACTAAGCTCGATAAGTTAATAAACCTTCCGGGAACTATTGCTTTATCAGAAAAAGATACAGCTACTATAAAAATCAAACTCTGGGGAGGGTCTGCTGCTCGCCCCAAAGGAAATAGCCTTATCGAAGAAGTTAAGGAAGCTATACATCGGTTTCTTGACAAAGAGATTGACAGTATATTTATTGCGGAAGCAATCGCAGACTACCTTGACATCAACCTACCGGAAATAGACGTCGCTGACTTTCGCCGAAGCGGCTACTTACCCGAGGTCCTGCTCAACTACATCGCCCTGTTAGGCTGGAACCCCGGCGACGACATTGAGCGCTTCGACTTGAAGTTCCTGATCGAACGATTCGACTTCAAACGCATCGGAAAAAAGAACGCACAGTTCGACCGCGCGAAACTGGCCCGGTTCAATGCCGAGGTTCTCGCATCCTTGCCTCCTGATCTCTTCATCAAAAAGCTGAGAAACCATTTCGAACTGTTCCACCCCGCGTTCCTTAAAGAACTCGACGACAACCAAGGGTTCGCTACCTTTGCAAAGATGTACCAGGCCCGCAGCCAAACCTTGGACACCCCCGCGATACTGGGCCGATTCTTCTTTGAAGACCCCGAGGACTACGACGCCAAGGCCGTGAAGAAGAACCTGCTCAAAAACGACGGCGAAGGGCTGAATGTGCTGCGGGAATTCCGAGATGTTCTCGAACGATGTGACGATTGGACCGCAGACACCCTGCACAAGCTGATCGAAACGTTCGTGGCGGAAAAACAACTCAAGAACATGGGCAGTGTCGCTCAGCCGTTGCGTGTCGCTCTGACCGGCTCGGCGGTCAGCCCGGAAATCGGCCCGACACTAGAGCTGCTGGGCAAGGACACCGTGCTAAGACGCATCGACCGATGCGTGAAACACGCCCCAGCCATGAGGTCCAGCGATGCTTGACTCCGTCATCGTCCCCAACAAGCTCGTCCC
>RFJU01000128.1 GCA_003694805.1 Candidatus Woesearchaeota archaeon
CATCCAAGCACTCATGGAACAATACGACATCCCCCCAAGCAGAGTAGTAATAGACGAAGACGGAGTCGGCGGCGGAGTCGTAGACGAAATAGAAGGCGTCAAAGGATTCGTCAACAACAGCAAACCAATCCCTGAGCAAGGAGTCAAGAGGAACTACGCAAACCTGAAAAGCCAATGCACCTTCAAAGCAGCCGACTACATAAACCAGGAGAAAATCAGCGTTTATAAAGAAATCCCAGAACACATCAAAGAAGGACTCATCACAGACATAGAACAATACCAAATGAAGGATCCAGACAAAGACGGCAAACTCGCAATCCTCACCAAAGACGCAATAAAACAGAACATCGGCAGAAGCCCCGACTACGGCGACGCTTTCATGATGCGAATGTTCTTCGAACTCACCCAGGACGAATGGATGGTCTTCGAAGATCCGACAGGAACCATTTTTTAACCAAAACAACGAAAAGTTTAAATAGAAGCGAAGGGATAAGTTATGCAAGCAAAAACCTGGAACTCTCCCAAAAATGAACATCCCGAATCCCTTCAGAACATTTAAAGAGAAATTCTTCAAAGCCGAAGTCGAAGCCCTCAAAAAAGAACTCGGCAAGTGGAAAAGAGCAACCAGGCCAGCCGCAGGCGACCTCTACAAGCCCGAAAGCGTAGTACCTTATTATCCTTTCCCTCCAGACACAGTTTATACCGTAGCAAAATACAGCGATGTCCTCACAGGAATGCACAGGGCTTTAAGAACTGAAATCTTCAGGAACGGAATCGAAGTCATCGAGAGCCAGGACCAGGACACAGAAAACACAGACAGGGAAGAAGAAACACCGTTCCAACACAAAAGCCGCAAGGAAATCCTGGCCAAACTCGAAAGGATAAACCTGAACGGCCAGAGCATCATAGAACTTCTGGAACAACTCGAAGACGACATCAACATAATAGACCACGCTTATATGTGGATTCGGTACGACTACTTTGTAGACAGCACAGGAGAAATCACAGACAAAGAATTCGTCGAAGCAATCCGACTACACCCAGCAACAATGATGGCAATCAAGAACAACGCCGACGAATTCGGAAAAGACGACCAGGGAAACACCCTCAAGGCGGCACCAAGCGACAGAAGCCAAGTGTTCACAAACAGGGACTACCATCCAGTAACGGGAGAAAAACTCTACCCTGTATGGTGGAAGCAAACCAGCGAAAAAGGCGAATACTACTTCTTCGAGTGGGAAATAGTCCACGCAACCAGGTACAGGCCTGAAGGATTCAGCCCCATAATAACGGCCTGGCAAAAGGTCAGAACCCTCCAGTACCAGGACAAATACTTCCTCGAACTTTATGAAGGCAAAAGACCTCCCAAAGGCCTCCTCGCATTCTATGTGGCCAACAGGGAAAGCATGAAAAAGGCCTGGGACGACATGATAGAGAGAGCCAAAGAGAACCCGCACCTGCCAGGAATCATAGGAATCCCTCCAGCAGCCACAGGAGGAAACGGCCAAACCAAAGTAATGGAATTCGTCGACTTCATGAAAAGCATGGACGAACTCCAATTCAGCGACCAAAGGCAAGAATTCAAACTCGCCCTGGGCTTCCTGTACGGAGTCAGCCCAATACTCATGAACGATGTCAGCACTTCAGGCGGCCTTAACAACGAAGGACTCCAGTACACCGTAACCAACAGGGCCGTCGAAGCAGCGCAAAACCTGTACAACCGCAAATTCCTCGCAGCCATAAGGGACGCCCTCAAAGCCCAGGGATGGATAATCCGACTGCGACCATCCGAAGAACAGGACGAAATGGCAAAACTCCAGAGAATCCAGCAAGCACTGCAGAACGGCAAGGCCGCAGCAGAACTCGGCCTCAAAGCCAGGTATGACAGGAGAACAGGAGAAGTCATCATCGAAGACGGAGAAATCCAAAACCCCTCCCAGGACATGGGCGGACTGTTTTCGGCAGCACTCGCCAACAGGCAGGAACCAGGAATAGAACCGTCCAGGCCAAGATTCACAGGAGAACCCGAACCGTCCAGGAACATATCAGGAATGCCAGAACAGGCCAAAAGCGAAAAGGGATGGGTGTACCTCAAACCAGGAAGTAAACCTCCAGAAGGAGCAAAAACCAGACAAGGCCCTGGGGGAGCAACATACTATTGGAGTGAGCCAAAAATCAACAGGCGAACCCTCCTGGAGAAGGATCCTGAAGACATGACACCAGAAGAACTCGAAGCAGCATACGAAATGATGGAAGCAGACCAGACCTCATACACCCAGGAAGACCTGGAAGCAGCAAAACGCTGGTTGGCAAACAAGCCACACCTACGACGCCTCTTCGGCAAAAACTACTACGACTTCGCAGTAGAAGTCGCATCCGCAATTCACAGAGGAGAAGATCCAGACCTCATCGATTGGGAGTCCATAGACCGCAAAATAGGCATCAGGGATGCTCTCATGGAGCAAAGACAGCCCGAACCTTTCGAAATGTCAGCCAAAAAAAAAGTCGAAAAGAAGGGTAGAGAAGGATACACTCGCTTGGCAGACCTGCTCACAAAAGAAATCCAGGAACGAATGAAAGGACTTAAAAAAAAGCCCACCCCAGCACAACTCAAGAAGATCGCAAAGGAAATCCAGGACAAACTCACTCCAGAACTCAAAAAGACAGCGGACAAACTCATAGAAGCCCACTATAAAAAAGCAATGAGGGAAGCCGAAAAGGAACTCGGCAAAAAACTCGGATTCGGCGACAAAGACCTGGAAGCAATAAAAACACTCCAAACCCAAAAAGTCCTCACAGAAGCATTCGCAGGCCTCTCCAAGGAACTCGCAAAGGGAATTCACGAAATCATAAAAGACGCTTACAAAACAGGCCAGGGCCTCACAACCAGAAAACTCCAAAAGAGAATCCAGGAACTCACAGACCTGGCAGAACACCGAGCAGAAAATATCGCCAGGACCGAAACGGGAAAAGTAAGCGCTGCAGCAAGAATCAACCAGTACCGCAAGGCCGATCCAGAAAACAAATTCCTGTACAAATGGGTAGGGCCTGACGACCACAGAACAACCAGGACCTGCAAGCGAATAATGCAGAGAACCAAAAACGGTGTGCCATTCGACGAACTCGTCAGAATCATCGAGGAGGAAAGCAAGAAGGACTTCCCCGACTTCACAATCGACAAAGACGCACCCGTAGCGCACTACCAGTGCAGGCACACCTTCGTTAAGGTAGGCCAAAAATGAACCAGGAAGAACGACAGAACGAACAGGCAATCATCGAAGTGCTGGACAAAGCCCTGAACGAATTCATCGACAGGGTGTTCGAGAAAAGCCAGACCAAACTTGCAGAAGAAGGCAAAGTCGACACGGGAAACCTCCTCAAAACAGCAAACATCGAGAGAAAACCCCTGGAAAAAACCATAGTGTACCCAGCCGATTATGCGGAATGGGTGGAATTTGGGCGGCTGCCAGGAAGCATGCCTCCCCCAGGAGAACTCCAAAAGTGGTGTGAGAGAAAACTCAAACTCAAGCCGAAAGAAGCAAAAAAAGCGGCCTGGGCCATAGCCAAGGCAATAGAGCAAAGAGGAATACAACCCTTTCCATTCCTCACCAGGAGTGCAATGGAAACAATCCAGGAAATGGGACTGCAATAAGAACAGGCGGTAAAAATGACTTTTTATGTGAGAAAACAGGAGAACAAAAACGGGCTGGAAACCTGGGAAGTCATCAAAATATTCAGGGAATCCAACGACCTGGAAGAAATCAAAAAGGCCGTTGAGAACGCCAAAGACCGACTGTACGCCACTTTTTCCACAGTAGATGTCAGGGACAAAGAAGGCGAAAAAATCCCCATAGAGGAAGCAATCGAGCAGCAAAAGGCCCAAATGGAAAGGGGAGGAGTCGTCACGGACATGCACTCCAACGACATCGTAGGCAGAACCCTTGCCTGGAAGGTAATGCCGCACCCAGCGACCAATGGGCGCCTGGGAATCCTCCAACTCAACAAAATATACAGCGGAACCGACTACCTCGACCAAGTATGGAAGGAAATCCAAGAAGGAAAAAGAACAGGTAGTTCCCTGGGCGGCAGGAACAAAGATGTAGAAATCGTAGTGGAAGACGGCCTCCCCACAAGAGTCCTGCGGGGCTTCGAGCATTACGAAACAGCCACCGTTTACAGCCCCGCAAACCAACTCGCACTCAACCAAGCAGTAAGCGCAGTCGCAAAAAGCACCAAAGCAACACCCAGCCAGATTGACGATGCGATTCAGGCCTTACAACTCCTCAAAAAAGGACTCGTACAGAAGCCCTTCGCAGGATACAAGGACTTCGACGATTGCGTAAGGCAAAACCAGGACAAAGACAACCCGCAAGCGTACTGCGCAACGATTATGAGAAATGTGGAGGGAAAGAGCATGGAAAAAGCAAGACACTATCTCAAACCAGGAGAAGAACCGCCCAAAGGGGCCAAAGTCCAGGAAGGGCCTCACGGCGGCAAGTATTACGAAACAGAAGGCGTCAACCCAGAACCCAGCCCAGACAGTGGGGAGAATCCTCCGAAAGAGGGCGAATCCAGCGGTTCACTGTCAGAACAGGACAGGAAAGAGTTAGAAAGCGATGCCGCACACATGCTCGACCAAGCCCTGGAAGCAGGAGCCAACGATCCAAGAGAATCCGTCACGCAAGAACTCGCACAGCAGTACGGAGTCAAACCAGAAGTCGTCAAGCCCATCATCGACGAACTCTGGAAGATTGGAATGGAAGAAGGAGAAAAAAGCGAAAAATCAAAATCTTCTCTCAAACCAGGAGTGTTCAAAGCAGTCCTGGAAGGAAGAAAAACAAACAAGGGTGAGAGCAATATGAAAACAGACAAAGGCGACATCAGTGATGTTGCAATGCAGAAGATGGCGTCTGGAGAACCACTCACCAAGGAGGAATACCTCACCGTCAAGGCCCTCCTTAAAAAAGTGGCTCCTGACGACGACCTGGAAGAAGAAGACCAGCAGGAAGAAGAACTCCCGCCAGCAGCAGGAGAAGAAGAAGACGAAGAAGACGAAACCGAAAAATCAGCGGAGAATGTGCCTGTGCCTGGAAACACCACAGCAGGCCAGCCAGAAGGAGAAGACACCAAAGATCCAAACGACCTGGATGTGCTCAAAGGCGAGATCCGCAAACTGACCAAAACGGTCAAGAAAATGATGGAGTTGAAGAAAGTGACAACAGACAGGCCAAACTACAACAAAGTCCAGAAGTACAGCAATCTGGCACTCGACATGGTCTACGGCAAAGTTAAAAAGTCGTGGTCCGAACTCGACGGCATAATGAAAGAACTCGGAGGGGAGTAAGAATGGTACAGCAGTACAAAACAATCCATGAAATGCTCTCCGCATTCTACGGAGGCAACATAGTAGAGAAGGCCGACGATCCCGTACTGACCAGCACTTCAGGAGTTTACAACGCTGTGTACGGGGCCAAAGTGTTCAGCCAACTCAACAGCGAAGCAAGTGTGTTTGCAGCCCTGCCAAAATACCCCTGGCAGCACAGCGGCTTCAGAGTAATAACAGCAGACGCTGGAACCGCAGCATCAGGCGGTGTGAGTGAAGGGGCCGCAATCCCAGACACCATAAAGCCAACCTTCGCCGAAGTGCAGGTCACACCGAAAGAAGTCGTTCACACCTTCGATGTGTCCTTCAAACACGAAGGCCTCGTCAAGAAGGGCGACGACGCATTCGGTACCATGGAGCAGTTAAGACCGTACTTCGCAGCCCTGCACATCAAGAGAATCAACGAAATGCTCTTGAAGGACTGCAACACCCTGGCAGGCGACAATTTCGAGTCAATCGACAGGGTAACGGCAACCACAGCAGCACAGGTCACAGCACTCGGCTACGACGCAGGCGACGAAGACATATACGGAATCGACAGAAGTGCGGTCTCCTGGGCCAACGCAATCGTCGACCACAACAGCGGCGTCGACAGAACCTTGACGCTGCAAATGATAGAAGACAACATTGCAGCAAGCCAGGCAGCAGGAGGAAGGCCCAACCTGATTGTCACGGGCTACGACACCAAGTGGAGAATAATCTCCCTCGCCCAGACGCAAGTCAGGTACCAGGGTGTCGTCAAGGAGAATGTCGGCTACACCGTTGGTGTCAACGGAATCCAGACCGACCAGGGAATCGGCTTCGGAGTCAAGGTCGCAGAAGTGTACGGCCTGCCCCTCATCGCCTCCCAGGCGGTAGAGAAGGACACCATAAGCAGAATATACATCCTGGACACCACAGAGAACGAAGGAACAGGCATCCCCAGATTGGGAATAGCACTCCTCTACCCCACAATGTACTTCGAAGCGGGAATGAGTGCGAAGAACCCGAACCCCTTCGCCATAAACAAACTTGCCACACAGGGCATGTTCTACACGGCAGGGGAACTCGTCTGCACCTTCTTCGCAGGCCAGGTACAAATAAGGGACCTCAAGTAAGGCCCCTTAATTTTTTATTTTTTTTAATGAGAACAACATCAAAAAAACAATACGGAGGGCGGCTTGACAATGGCAAAACAATTCATGTGCGTAACACAGCAGTCAGGAATGGCCTCCTTCAGAGGTCCAAGCGGCCTGTCCTATGCG
>RFJU01000129.1 GCA_003694805.1 Candidatus Woesearchaeota archaeon
ATATTTTACTAAGTTCTATAAGTTCGCTAAGTTTTTTTGGAAGCGTGAAAGGGTGCACGAAACAAGAAACGCAGCGTCAAGCAGCGAACGCCCGAAGAGCAGCCGGTTTGGCAAGCATCACCGAACGACCACGTAACAAACCGCGAAGAACCGTTAAAGCAAAGCGGTTTGCAAAGTAGTTTGCAAAGAAATAGGAGGGAATCAGATAGAGGAGAATCCCTTGCGGCGTCTGTCACATTCCCGCATTCCCGCTTTACGAGAATGATAACGAAGCTTGGCTGTAAAACAGTCTTAAAGGTTGAAAAACTAAGAAAGGGGGTGAAAAAATTTTTTGCGGTTAAGAACGTCCTGTCGTTTGTTTCAGTCCGTCCTTGTCTGTCCGTCCTTGTCTGATTCGTCTTAGTTTTGTCTTTCGCGTTGGCGGACGAGGCTTCTGATGAGCAATTCTCGTTCCCTGCGCAAGTGTTTGAGACGCCAGACTTCTTCAAGGACGATGAGGACGGCGAGCACGAAGAGGATGGCGGAGATCCACACCCACAAAGAGGGATTTTCATTGGCTTTGTCGTGGGCGTCGCCGTAGAATTTGAGAAGGAGCAAGGCGAGGCCGATGAGGGCCAAGGAAGTGCGAACGTAGCTGAGCAGGGTGCGCTCTTCTGATAGCGAGGTACGCTCTTCACTTAAGATGTCTTGCTCTGTTTTCGTAAGTCCAAAAGGGTGGTCGTCGTTAAATGCTGAGAACTCTTCTCGTTGCCTGCTTTTTTCGTTCCCCCTTTTTTTCTTGCGCTTGCTTGCCATGTAGCGAACTCTCTCCTTCCTTCCTTTAAATTTTTTTTCTTTTTCTCAAGCCGTTCGTTGTACACCAATCGTTATGCTTCGTGAGAGCGGGGCGTTTGCAAAGAAGAAGGACAGCAAGGAAGAAATAGCGTAAAGGCCAGTTCCCCGTTTCGGCAAGAGCCATTGGTCGAGGTAAGCGTTGCACAGGTCGTCTTACAAAGCCCACCCCCACCACACCACCTGCATTTGTGTTTTCTCTTGAGTAGTAAAAAACAGAAGTTTTTTAAATGGTTGGTCGTCTCCCGTCTTACAACGATGGTTCTTGAGTATACCACTAGAACGGATCCTTTGGAAGAAGCTGATAGTCGGGGCGTGCTCATCGTTTCCGGTATTGAAGCGCTCGGCAACAGGTTGGAGAACCTCGTAGGACCGTATGCGCATTTCTACCGCCTCTCAAGCCCGCTGGGTAGCCATCACTACGATGTCTTGCTCGGCCAGGGACAATCGCCACTGTCAGCGAAGCATCAGGATGCTTCCCTGCTAAGCAAAGAATGGTACTCCGTGCCTGTATGTTTTTACAACCCTGCTCCAAGCGCGCCTCCTGACTCGAGAAGCAAGACGCCTGTCTCTCTTGCATCAACAGCGCGGCGTGCTGCCTTGCAAATGTTCCGAAGACAACAAGGTCACAGCGATACGCCAGGAAGGCCAGGAAGTCCTCAGCGGTTTCTTACAATAGCGTATGATCCGTTTGGGATTTTGGAAGAGGACGTTGCTCTTCCTCTTGTTGTTGATGTCTACGACCTATTTAAAGCAAAGTTTCCGTTGCATCGAAAGGCGAGTGTGGAGGCGCTTGCTGGGTTGGGTTCTGAAGGGAGGAGCGTGCTTGAAGAGATTGCGCTCGCGTATCAAGCATTACGCAGCTAAGCCAAACAAGCCGCCGCGGTATTTTATAACAACAACCCGAACTCCTTCTTCTTCGCGAAGACGTTCTGCGGTTTGCTGGACGCCGTTGTCGTTGGAAAAAATCACCGTGCCATCGTGGGGATGCAAGAGAGAAAAGGCAAGCAAATCGATATCTGCTGAGTTATCAAAGCTCCCGCGTGTGCCTTCTTTTGCGGTAAATCCTTGTTCTGTTCCTAGATACACGCGGAAAAGATGGCTTGCCACTGGCTTTGGAGGCGTGAATGGGATGTATTGGCAGACCGATTCTATGTAGTGAATAAACGAGCTGCTGAGTTTGTACTTCTCCCTGTCGTCTCTCGTATATACTCGCTGCGGGCGCCTTCGTAGTTCTTGACGGATGCTTGTTAAGAGGATGGGCCGCAGCGGAGAGTCGATTAGGTAGTACTTTTTTTTATGTATTTTTCCCAGTGCATAGAAATCTATGAAGATGTTAGTATCGATGAGAATGTGGCGCGGTGCGAGGTTGAATTTTTTGAGCGCTGCGGTAATGTCGAGGATTTCGCTTTGTTCTCTTCTGTGTTTCAGTTCTCTTAGGAATAGAGCACGGGAGATGTATTCTTTTGATTGTTGCAGGGCCTGTTCTGCGCGTTGAAGGGCTTGTCTTGCCTCGTTCAGAGTTGATACTGCGTCTTTCGCGTCTCGTTCAAGGGCTTCGACGTCAATGGTGGTTTCAAGAAATCCTTGGTGGATATGTTGAGAGAGCGCGCGGGGGATTTGCCTTGTTGCTTGCTCTGCTCGTTCAATGCCAGTGACGAAGTTTTGTTTTGCGAGGTGCTCTTGGATTTTTTCAGGAAGGGCGATAATGAAGTCAATGAGCGCTTCCCTGGTTTTCTCAAGTGTTTTGTTCGTGTTTGGCGCTTCGCGATTGATGAGATGAAGAAGGGGTTTTGTTTCTTTAAGAAGGTGTTTTTTCCATTTTTTCTCGTCTCTCTCTGTTTCGAGTTTGTTGAATGCTTCGCGCATGGCGGTTTGGTATGTTGCGAGGCGTTTGAGATTAGTGAATAGCTCTTCAGTTTCTCTTTTGGCGCGTTCCAGGCGAGCAAGGACGTTGTTGAGGTCTGCCTCCCAATGTTTGACGGTTGGGTAGGGAGTATTCATGGCGTTGTGTTGTCCTCCGTGTTTTCTTCTGCTTGGCGTTATTTTTCTTCAGTCGCGGCCTTGTCTTGTTCTTTGTCCGTGTCTTCTTTGTTTTTTTCTTTTTCGCTTGCGGATGCTTTGTTCTTCTCAGGGGTGGTTTGGTGGTCGTGAGTGTTTTGTAACGTTTGCTCGTCGCTGGCTTCTTGCCCGCTCTTTTGTTTTTGTTCTTCCTCTTCTATCGCGGTGAGTTGGTCGTAGAGTTTTTGTTTTTCTTCATAGTGTTGGTAAAGGACTTTAAGTTTTTGGTAGATTTGCCCTGCTTCCGGAAGCTTCTCTGCGAGTTGTTTGAATTCTTCGTTTGTTTCGAGGTCGTACACGTTTTGGCAAAGGTCGCGCTCCAGCCCGTAGGCGCTTTTCTTTTCTTTGTAGACGTCGTAGAGGGCGATCATGTCTCGGTAAATGGCTCTGAGTTTAGGGAATGCTTTTTCAAGCTCTTTGATTTTTTTCTCGAAAACAATGTTTGCAATGAGTTCTGAAATTTCTTCTTCGAGTTGCGCTATGTGTTCGGTTTCGATGGTGATGAGGCGTTGAATCTCGTCGTGGTGGGTTTTGTAGAGTTGCATGAGTTTGCGAAGCTTTTTTTGTTCGTTGTACTCGATGGCGCGGATGATACTGTAAATGAGGATCGGCGCGATGATAAGGAACAAAAGAAGGAAGAGCAGGTAGGCGGGATCTGCTTGGCAGAGGAAGAACACGTAGTACCAAAGATAGAAGAGCGTATCAATTGCTATCATGATGAGGCCGAAGAGGTAGACTCGGTTTTTTTGCGCGTATACTTTTTTGGCTCGCTTGACAGGGTCTTTTTCTTTTCTGCGTATGGTGCGGATTCGTTCAAGAGAGTAATAGGTTCGCCAGCCGAATGCTACGAGGAGGATGAGGAAGAACCACACTGCCCCGTTCGTGAGCGGGTTGGGGTCTTTGGTGCAGATGAATTCTGGGAATTCGATGATTGCCGGTTTTCTGCAGGGGAGGCAGTAGGGGCCGCCGCAGTCAATACCCTCCTCGCCAAAGTTTTGGATGCCGTCGAAGCAGGAGTTGCACGGCCGGCAGGGGCCGCCGCAGTCAATACCCTCCTCGCCAGGGTCTTGAATGCCGTTGCTGCACCCGGGGCAGGGTTGGCAGGGGCCGCCGCAGTCAACGCCGAGTTCTCCTCCGTTTTGGACGCCATCAAAGCACGTTGGGTTGTAGATGCATTCTTGGAGCTGGGGCGGTTTTTTCTCTTCTGTTCCGCACTCGTTAACGTCCCAGCAGGTTCTGTTTTGCAGGCCGGTGAGCGGGCAAGGCTCTGGTTGCCAGGGGGTGCACTCCCATGATTCTTCGCACCCGCCGGTTTTGCTCTCTTGGTAGGTGGTGTAGCCGCCCAGGAGTCCGCTCAGGCCTCCGCCGCCACCGCCGCCTCCACCGCTGCCTCCACCTCCTCCGCTACCGCCACCGCCGCCACCGCTGCCTCCACCTCCACTACCGCCGCCGCTGCTCCCTCCGCCGGTGTTGTTGCCGGTCTGATTCCCCGTTTGGTTGGTGGATTGGTTGGTTTGTGTCTCGTTGCAGTCTTGGGGGCACGTGAAGACAGATTCTAAGAGGGGTTGGCAGAAGTTGTCGCCGCAGGTGACTTCTGGGTAGATGATGTGGACGTAGTGGTATTCCCCGCTCGCCCAGGTTTTGTTGTAGAGTGTCGTGGTTGGCTTGCCGTTGTAGCGGAAAACAACCTCTTCTCCGGGCACGCCGCCTTGGGTTCCGGCTTGTTCGGTGTCGTTGCCGACGCAGGTGAGGAGTCCGAAGTTGCCTTTCTTTACCGTGGTGAACGTGCCACACTGTGTTTGGTTGTTGTTGACATGGGCCGTTATGACCGTTCCGATAGGTGCGCCGCTGGCAAAGAAGGTGACATTGCCGTAGAACTCTGTTGGGAGGGGTGGTTGTGCGCTCACGAATGTTGCAGAGGGTATGAGGAGGGTTGCGAGAAGGGGGAGAAAGATGAACACAAAGAGGGTGATTGCTGCTTTCGTTGCTGGAAGGGGTTTGATTGGTTTCTTTGATTTCTGCGTATTCAATGCTGGTTGCTTTGGTGGTTTTTCGGCGTGGCGACTCACGTGATGATTCGTGGCTTGCTCGTGGCGCTCGTACCTTGTCTTTGTGGTTGTGTTGTCGTTCATGCTTGGTTCGGTTTTGGATGGTGTTGCGTTCGTCGTGTTGGTTGTGTTTGTTTGGTTGTGGTTAGGACACTTCCCAGACTTCCGTAGTGGTTGCGTTTATCCAGTAGCCTTTGTAGGGGTCTGTTTGGTTGAGGGATCCGCCAAGCCCTGGCTGGTAGGTTTGGTAGCTGCTCCCTGTCGGGTCGAGGGTCCTAATGACTGTGTAGTTGCCTGCGATGCTCGCGGTGGCGTTGGCAATGGTGCGAGTTTCGTTGAGAACGTATCCTGCGAGGTTCCAGCCCTGCGTGAGCGGTGCTCGTCCCGGCTTGGGGAGAATGCCGGGGTAGTTGAATTGTCCGGGGCTCGTGAATCTGATGTAGTAGCCTTTTTCCCGTGTGAAGTAGGTGAGGTCTTGGACCACGTAGGCGGGAAGGTTTGGGTTGTACGAGCGCCACGGGTCTGAAGCGCCGGGGACGTATTCGAATATGGCTTCGTAGGGTGGGAGGTGTGTGGTGATCGTGTCACGGTCTACGTAGGTGGGAATGCAAAAGAAGGAGGCGATGGTGAGTCCTGCGTTGAAGGTCGCATTGCAGCTTGCTTCTGTTGCGTTGACGATGTTGACCGTTGAGCGCGCCGGGACCATGCCTGTGAGCGCGTTTTGTGCGAAGGGCAGCCAGTGTGGGATGGTGAGGAGCAGTGTTGCTGTTGTTGCTACGAGGATGGTGTAGACGGCTATGATCGCGAGAGCGTGAGAGATGTGGCGTTTCATCGTTATGTTTCCTTCTTTGAGGTTTTCTTCTCTTTTGTTCCAAGTTTGTCCGGGTGAGATTTTTGGTGGCGGTCTTCTTTCTGCGTTTCTTCTCTCAGTGTTTTTCGTTTGTAGTTCTCGCCGTCGTTCTCGCTGCGGGTGCTTTGGTTTGGTGGTAGCTTGGTCGCTGGCGGCGTCTTTGTTTGGCGCTTTTGAAAGTCGATGTACCAGCGGTCTCTTTCGGGGTCGTAGATAAAGAGAATATCGTGCGGTTCATGTTCGTTTAAGGAGAAGAGAAGGGGTTTAGGAATGGTGGTTTCCGTGCTGGATCCTCTGCGGTAGAGTTTTCTGCGAAACTGCATGATGTGTTGTGACTACGTTTTTGGGCGGTGTTTGTTCCTTTGTGGAGGATGCTTGTGCTGAATCACGTGCTCAATCAAGCACCCCAATTAGAATCATAGTTTAAATAGTTTAC
>RFJU01000130.1 GCA_003694805.1 Candidatus Woesearchaeota archaeon
ACAATAAAGTTAATAGCTCAAAAACGGAATCTATTTATACCAGCCCACGCATCAGACAGAGTATGCACAAGAAGCGAGCAGAGCATAAAAAAGAAAAAAAGGAAAAAGCAAACCCGCTGACAAAACTCTTCCTCCGTCAAGCCTTCAAAAGCCTCTTCGGCGCCGGCGTGGCAGGAACGGTTCAGAACATCAAAGACACCGTTGACACCACCCTCCACTCTGTCGAGGAAAAAGTGAGGGCAACCACGACCATCGTTATCAAAACATCCATCATCTTCCTCCTCATCTTCATAGGAACCCTCTTCTTCCTTGTCGGCATTGCGCAGTACCTCTCAACAACAATTCCCGCCCTTCGCGGCGGTCTCGGGTACGCCCTCGTCGGAGTCCTCCTCCTCCTCTTCGGCCTTGTCAGCAACGCACTCTCCCGATGATACCGTTCAAGCTCAAAAAAGCCTTTCTGCGACTTCTTTTCGAGCGCACCAGCAGGCTGCGACTCTACATAGAAGTCCTTGATCGCCACATCTCCATCAAGAACAAAAACGACCGGGAAAAACTCGAACAACTCACCCAGCACTTCAAGCACGTTCATGCACGCCTCATCGCATTGAGAGTTTTTCGAGACTTCTTCTACCTCATTCTCTACATATCCTTCGTTTCATCAATTCTCTCAAAGGTTCGCTACTTTGGCGTCGTCCAAAGCATCTACCAAGCCATCGCGGAGCTGATAGGAACGACGCTCAGCGTTATTGCCATCCTCACCCTCACCCGCCTCATCAACCTCCACATCGGGAACCTGCAAAGCCTGAGCAGCCACATCATAGCCATCTACATCAAGCACGACAAGACAAAAGACGACGCGCTCATCGAAGAAATTCGAAAAATCCTATAAAAGAACGTAAAGGAACGAGGCGGTGAAACAACACGCCATTCCGCCTTGCCCGTTCCTCCGGCCTGCAAAAAAAAGAAAACTATAAAAACAAAGAAAAAAGAGGCAGAACGAGTATGCAGACTCTCACACCAAAGCGAAACCAGAACCCGCACCTAGCGAAAACACTTCTCCTCTTGCTCCTCCTCATTCTCACAACAACCTTCTTCACTTCCTGCTCACAAGAGGCGCTCCCCAAACCACAAGGCACTGCAATCTTTCCAGAACCACAAGAGCACGAAGCCAAAGAAGGCGAGCAATTCACTATAGCAATCAAAGGACAAAACCTCAACGACCTCTCGGGATTTCAATTCAACCTGGCCTACGACCCGCAAGTCCTTGAAGCCGTTCGTGTTGAAGAAGGAGAGTTCCTCAAACGCGCTGGAGAAACGTTCAAGGTCGGCCCTGACTTGAGCACCGCAGGCCTCATTGCGAACTTTGCCGTCGTTAAGCTCGGCGGCGGCGGGAAGATAGGCACGGGCGTGAGCGGCTCAGGAACGTTAGCAACAATAACCTTCAAAGCAAAAAAGAAAGGAACCTCTCAACTCGCTTTTGAAAACGTTAAGTTCGTCAACCCGCCCAGCGACCAACTCAGCGTGCAAGCCTTTCCTGGCAGGGTTACCGTAACGTAAGAAGAAGAAGCGAAGCAAGCACCTAAGCAGATCGCCACAGGCGTTCACGAATCGCTCCGCGAACAAGTCTTTCTTCAATTCGACCTTCGCTTCTCTAAGGCGTCCTCAATCTCATCCAGCGTGTATCCCTCACTGAGCAAAGCAGCCTTGAGTTGCAATCGCCCAAAACCTTGCCTCTCGTAGGAAGCAATCTTACTCTGCAAAGAAAAACCGCCTCTCGCGTGCTCACCGCCTCCCTGCAAGATTCTCAACGCAACCACCGCACCGACGACGACGGCAATAGCTCCCAAGGCGAGCAAGAAAAAAACAGCATCCCACCTGTTCTC
Organism: Candidatus Woesearchaeota archaeon; assembly: GCA_003694805.1. NCBI lineage: Archaea > Nanobdellati > Candidatus Woesearchaeota > Candidatus Woesearchaeota archaeon. The sequence goes on from RFJU01000130.1 coordinate 1,884, forward strand.
TTTTTCAGAGGCCTCATCAGAAACAAGAGCAGGATCTTGTCGCTCAGGACCCTCTACAACGCTCGTAGCGCCCTCCTTCTTTTTGTGGGACAATAATGCTTCCAGCGACGCGGCAGAAGGCCCCTCCTCCTCTTCAGCACCCGTTTCCTCCGTTTCTCCTCTGCCTTGTTTCGTGTTCAACAAATCCTCCAAGGAAGACAACTCGTCCTGACGGGAACGTTCCTGTTGTTGAATTGGTTCAGGCAAAGGGCCTGTGTTGCGCTTTGGCGGCTCATACGCGCACGGCTGTTGCTCGGCCGGCTTTCTCACCAAACAATCATTGCGCGCGGTGCACGATCTTGTTTGCACACCCTTCACACACGCGGACCACGCGGAGCACTCCCACTCAGGCGTACACGACGACTCAAAACCCTCACTAATAACAGAATCATCGTACACGCTCCAATCAATCCCTTGCTCCTCAAGCGCTTTTTTTGACTGGCAAACACCCTCAAAACAAACAGCATCGCCTACGCATCCGCAACTCTGACAGCGCTCAACAAGCTCGCCTCCAGAGCAGAGCAGCAACTCGGCGTTGCAACTACCCTCCGGCGTTCCATCCTGGCAGGAAGCGTCACACGCAGCGTCGAACCAGTTACAGTCTTCGTCGACACCGTTTCCACACACCTCCGGAGCTCCTGGAAACACTCTGCTGTTCGCATCGTTACAATCAACCAGCGTGCTTTTGCAGTCAGTATGGCCAAGCCGTCCGAACCCATCTCCATCACTATCCACGCAGTCGGCGAAAACACTCTGTGAAGCAAGCCCTGCAATGCTGAGCGCAACCAGAAAAAACAAGACAACACCGCCAACTCGCCCGGCCAATTTTTTCCAACCTTGCCATAAAAATAACGTGAACATGCCACTGCACACGAGTGCCTGCACCTATAAAAGTGTTTCCGAAACACACAACGTATTCACTACGAAGACAACAAACCGCAACAAACTGAGAACAACAACCCTCAACGTCTCAGAGCACCCAACAGCAATGCTTATAAATCAACAAGGAGTGTACTAGCGAAGCAATGGATGCAGAACAAGCCCTCACCCTCATCAAGCGAAACACACTAGAAATCATTAACGAAGCATCGCTCTCCAAAGCGATCACGGCAGGCGAGCGCCCACGCATTTACTGCGGCTACGAACCGTCAGGACCCGTCCATCTCGGACACCTCGTTTCTATAACCAAACTCGTAGACCTACAAGATGCGGGGTGTGATGTCATCGTCCTCTTCGCGGACTGGCACGCGTATCTTAACCAGAAAGGAACGTGGGAAGACATTCAAGAACACACCGCCACGTGGCAAACCGTGTTCACCGCGGCAGGCCTCGGCAAAGCAACGTTCGTTAAGGGAAGCGACATCCAACGCTCCGTTCCCTACATTGATGACGTCTTCGCTCTCGCTGTAAAAACAACAATTAACAGAGGCCTGCGCAGCATGCAAACCGTCGCGCGAGACATTACCAACGCAAAAATTTCACAGGTTATCTACCCCCTTATGCAAGTTGCAGACTTCAAACACCTCAACGTGGACGGGGCGCTTGGCGGGATTGAACAACGAAAAATTCACATGCTCGCCCTCGAAACCCTCTCAAGCCTCAACTACAAAACCCCGTTCTTCATCCATCACGAACTCATCCCCAGCATCAAAGGCCCTCGCGAAGGAAAAATGTCGTCAAGCCAAGCCGCCAGCATGATTTCCCTTGTCGACGACGATGACGCAATCACTAAAAAGCTCCAAAACGCGTACTGCCCCGAGGGGAAGACAGAGGACAATCCTGTGCTTGCCATTGCAAAACTCATCATCTTCCCCCGCCTCAAAAAGGAGGAGGCATTTAAGCTTACTCGCCCGGACAAATTTGGCGGCGACACGTCCTATGCCACGTTTGAAGACCTGCGGGCAGCGTACGAAAACAGGAGCGTCCACCCCGCAGACCTGAAACGCTCCTGCGCGCTCTACCTTCAAGAAATTATCAGGCCGCTACGAAAACAGTCTTCACAACGCCAAGGCAAGAAGAGCTAAGAACAACAAACAACAACACGTGACACGAAGACGTCTGATCGCTCACCGACGAAGAGGGTGCCGCCTGCAGCAAGCAATACAACACAGGCGGCAAAAGGAATAAAGGCGAGCAAGCAGCAGAGAAAACAAAGAGAAGACAATCCAAAACATTTATAAATGAGCGGGGCTAGAGGATGCAAATAATGGGTAGGTGGTTGGAACCTCGCATAACACAAGCAAAGCACGACAGAAGCCTTGCTCGTCACTCGTGCTTTACCAGCACGCTCTTCGCGCTCGTCCTCCTCATCGGAGTAGCTATCGCGTCCGCACCACACGCGTCCGCACAAACGCCGGAGATCAGCGTCAACCCCAACACGCTTTCCCGCCCATTCTACCCGGGCGACACGATTCTCGTTGATGTTCTCATTGCAGGAGCCGCCGGCAATGTGTACGGCTACCAGTACGACCTGCACTTTGTGGAATCAAGAACTGACCTCGTCTCCACCACGGAAGGAGACTACTTGAGCAACAACGGCCAAGATGACACCTTCTTTCGCAGCGGCGACGATAGGGGCGACGTTCTTGAAGGGGTCGCCTCGACGAGAACCGTTCCCGGCGCCGCGACGGGCTCGTCAGGAACACTCGCGACCCACACGTTTCAAGCACCCCACAAGACCTCGGCCGTGGGGGACAGCAACATGTTCCTCGCAAACGTCGCCCTCTCAGACATCGACCAAGGATCCATACCGTTCACGCTCAAGGACGCAACAGTCACCATTGCATCATCGGCGCGTAACCTCTCAACCCACGATGACACGGACACGAATCCTTCACTCAAGCCAGGAGATGACGTAACGTTCTACGCCGTCTACACCTTCGTCGGCAACGAAGAATACGTTGAAGGAACCTGCGACATCTCCTTTGACAACTTCGTCACGTCATCACCTATGACGTTCAACCCAACCCAAGAATACTACTACTACACCCGCACCTTCACACGCCAAGAACAACAAGGCAACTACTGGGTGCGCTGCGACGACCTCCCTACGGTGCAAAGCGACTACGCACTCTCCTGCCTCCAAGTCAGCAGCACTGAGGCGAGCATGTGCAACAACGGCCTGGACGATGACTGCGACAGCGCTTTTGACTGCGACGACGCAGACTGTAGCGCAGATCCCGCCTGCGCCCCACCGGTCACGTGCACAGACAACGACGGCGACCGCTACATTCAAGAAAACGTTGCCAACGTCGCTTCGTGCGGAAACGTCTGCGGACCCACCGGGACGCAATCATGCCTCGGCGCGAACGATTGCGACGACAACAACGACCAAAAAAACCCGGGCGCGTCGGAGCAATGCGACGGGATCGACAACGACTGCAACGGCCAAATCGACGATGGAGTCACGGGGGGCCCCTCATGCACCCAAGAAGGCGTGTGTGCTGGGACGGTTTCTTCCTGCCAAGGAGGCGGCTGGGTGTGTGACTACGCCGCAAATGACCCTGCATACGAACAATCAGAAGCTACCTGTGACGCGAAGGACAATGATTGCGACGGCACGGCTGATGAAGGATTTGACGCAGACAACGACACCTATTACCCTTCAACCTGCACGGGCTATTCTGTCCACGACTGCAACGACAACGATCCTGCAGTCAACCCCGGGCAAGCTGAAGTCTGCGGCGACAGCAAGGACAACGACTGCGACGGCCAGGTCGATGAAGGATGCGCCACCTGCGTAGACAATGATGGAGACGGCTACGGCGAGGGGTGCTCCCCCGGGCCTGACTGTGATGACACAAACGCGTCCATCCACCCCGGCGCGTCGGAGCAATGCGACGGGATCGACAACGACTGCCAAGGAGGCGTCGATGACGGCCTCGACTCCAGACCGTGCCCGAACCAGGACGGCGTGTGCAGCGGCTCGCAACAAGTCTGCCAAGGAGCTGCCGGGTGGTCCACTTGCGACTACGCAAACTACTCGCAGGACTACGAACCGAACGAAGCGAGCTGTGATGCCAAGGATAACGACTGCGACGCTCAAGTAGACGAAGACCTCTCGCAACTCTGCCCCAACCAGCAAGGCGTTTGCCAAGGAGCATCCACGAGCTGCACGGCAGGGGCGTTCCCCTCCTGCACATTCCAAACCTACGAAGCACACAACTCCGCCTACGAATTCCTCATCGAAGCTACTTGCAACGACGGCCTCGACAATGACTGCGACGGCCTCGCAGACTGCGCCGACCCGAACTGCAACGGCACGGTTTCGTGTCCCGTCTGCGAAGACAACGACGGCGATGGCTATCACGCAATCGGCGGCAACTGCCCCACAGGAAACGACTGCAATGACAACAACAAGGACGTCTACCCCGGAGCGCTCGAACTTTGTGGCGACGGTGAAGACAACGATTGCAACACGTTCACTGACTGCGACGATGCCGCCTGCTCGGCAGACTCAGCATGTCTTAACTGCGAAGACAAGGACGGCGACGGTTATAACGGCTACGACGCCACGCTTTGCCCTGGCGGGGGCGACTGCAACGACGACCCCGGCCTTAACGGCTCGAGCATCAACCCCTCCGCCGTCGAACTATGCGATGCCGTCGACAACAACTGCAACGGCATCATTGACGGCTACGACGAACTCCTTCCCGTCGCGCCGGACTGCACCAATCAAGAAGGAATCTGCGCTGGCACGAAGCAAGCTTGCGAAAACGGAACGTTCGTTGAATGCACCAGCAACCATTTCTCAGACATCCTCGGCAGCAACTACACCGCCGGGAACGAGTCGCCAAACTTTTGCCAAGACAGCCAGGACAATAATTGCAACGGAGAAGTCGATGAAGGATGTCCTTGCGAGGAAAACGCGACCCGCCTCTGCGGCTCAGACGTGGGCGCGTGCGAGCAAGGCATAGAAACCTGCCATAACGGCACCTGGGGCGAATGCACCGGACAAACCACGCCCACCACTGAGACGTGCAATAACGTCGACGACGACTGCGACGGCGCCACTGATGAAGGCGACGTTTGCAAGGAAGATGAGAA